>OMUE01000247.1 GCA_900314165.1 uncultured Acidaminococcus sp. | reverse complement strand
TATTCAGGGCCGGCTTCAGCAGCAGTTTATCCCGGAAATTGGGAAAATCCGTCTGTTTGGCAATCCAAGCACCGGTCTCCGGCATGATCTGCATAAGACCCAGAGCCCCGGTTTTGGATTCCGCTTCCGGTTTGAAGTTGCTTTCGTTCTTGATGACCGCCACGCACAGGAACGGATCCACCCGGTACTGAGCACTGTACAGGTGGATTTCCCGGGCATAGGGCCAGTTATACACAAACCGCCTCTGGACGTAGTCCGTTTTCCAGCCAAAAAAGCCCCCTATGAGCAATAGGACCAGAAACAGCACCGGCAGGCATCCCGGACGGCTCTTTTTCTTTCGTGTGACCAAATCAATCCCTCACTATATGATAAAACGATGTTCTGTCCGCACATCTACACCCTGATATGCCTCCGTAGGGGCGCATCGTAAGATGCGTCCCACCAAGAATTCCTGGTATGGATATGCCTGGTGGGTTCATCTGGCGATGAACCCCTACGGATTCGTATCGAAGTTTTGTTTTCATAATAATTCCATAGGGCCCATTAGCCCTATTTTATTTATTTTATCAAATAGAAGGGATTTGGGCAATTGCCTTCTCCACCTGCTCGTACAGCTCCTCCAGCCCGCCGCTGTTGTCGATGACCACGTCGGCCTGTGCCGTCTTTTCGGCCAGGGACATCTGGCGATGGATCCGGTCCAGCACCTCCTGGCGGCTCATGCCGCTGCGGGCCATGGCCCGTTTCACCTGTTCTTCGGGGCTGATGCTGACCACCCACACCTGGTCCACCAGCTTCTCCCAGCCGCATTCCAGCAGCAGCGGGGCGTCCACAATGACCAGCTCATCCCCCTTGTGGGCTGCCAAAAACGCATCCCGTTTCTCCTCGATGGCCCGGTGCACAATGGCATTCAGGGTTGCCAGGGCCTTTTTGTCATGGAAAGCCACATCCGCCATTTTGCTGCGGTCCAGCTCCCCATCCGGCGTCAAAATTTCCGGCCCGAAGGCCCGGACCAATTCTGCCAGGCAGGGCTCCCCCTTCTTCTCCACCTCCCAGGCACAGGCGTCCGCGTCGAAAATCGGGATGCCCTTATCCCTGAGATAACTGCTCACCGTACTTTTTCCGGAGGCAATGCCCCCCGTCAGTCCAATAACTGTCATTTGATCACCCACTATAGAAGACCGTAATTAACTTTCACATTGCATTCCGTAGGGGCGGCACCAGACTTTTTGCGATAGCAAAAATGTCGCCTGTGCCGCCCGCTGGGCACGGTCTCCACTGGGCGATATTTTCAACCTTGCTATCTATAGTTTGTTGAAAAATCTTGTGGAGCCCCTACGGGTTAGTGCAATATAAATGGTATTTGTAATTTGTCGTATTACTTCTGGCATTTGGGGCAATACACGCTGCCCCGGCCCCCCACCTTTTTCTGCACCAAGGTCGTACCGCACACCAGGCAGGGCTCCCCTTTCCGGTGGTACACCTGGAGATACTTCATGTTGTCCCCCATCTGGCCGTCCGCATCCTGATAGTTCCGGAACGTGGTGCCGTGGTGCTCCAAGCCCTGGGCAATGACCTGCTTGATGGCCATGGCCAGCCCTTCCCATTGGCGCTTCGTGATCCGGTTCACCCGGTGGGTAGGCCGGAGGCCTGCCGCAAACAGGGACTCGTCCGCATAGATATTCCCCAGTCCCGCAATGACCGTCTGGTCCAGGATAAAGGGCTTCACCTGCGTAGTTTTCCCCTTGGCCCTGCTCCTCAGATATTCCGCCGTCATGGCCTCGTCCAAGGGCTCCGGCCCCAGCTCTGCGTACAGACCCGTGCCTTTGGCCCCTGCTGCCAATAGCTCCATAGTGCCGAATACCCGGATATCCGAGAAATACAGGTTCTCGTCCCCACTGAGGGTAAAGGCCAACCGCGTAAACGGTGGCTCCGGCTCGTCCTTCGGGCCTGCCAGCAGGGCTCCCGTCATACGCAGGTGCACCAACAGGCTCCGGCCGTCCGTAAAATACAGCCGCAGGAACTTCCCCTTCCGGTCCACCCGGGCAAACTCCGCCCCCGTCACGGCAGCCCCAAAGGCCTCCGGTGTCAGACCGTGGATCATTTTCGCCCGTTCCACCCGGACGTTTTCAATTCTCTTTCCAATAATATGAGGCTCCAGGCTCTTCCGGACCTGTTCCACCTCCGGCAATTCAGGCATACGCCCTCCTTATTTGGCCTGGGCCCAGGTCTTGCCCACGGCAATATCCGCTACCAGGGGCACCGCCAGCTCCACCGCCTGTTCCATGGCGGTCTTCACCAGCTGCCCCACCAGTTCCTGTTCGTCTTTGGTGATTTCCAGCACCAGTTCGTCGTGGACCTGCAGCAGCACCCGGCTCTTGACGCCGGCCTCCCGCAGGGCCTGTTCCACCTTCAGCATGGCGATCTTGATGATGTCCGCCGCCGTACCCTGGATGGGCGTGTTGATGGCCGTCCGCTCCGCAAAGCTGCGGCGGTTGAAGTTGCTGCTCTTGATATCCGGCAGATACCGCCGTCGGCCAAACAGCGTCTCCACATAGCCCATGGCCCGGGCCTTCTGCTTTTCCTGCTCCATAAAGGCCTTGACCCCCGTGTAGCGGGCAAAATAGCTGTCGATGTACTGGGCCGCCTCGCTGCGGGGCACGCCCAGCTGTTTCGCCAGGCCGAAGTCGCTGATGCCATAGATGATGCCGAAGTTCACGGTCTTGGCCTTGCTGCGCATAAAGGGCGTCACCTCGTCCAGAGGCACCCCGAAAATCTCCGACGCCGTCCGGGCGTGGACGTCCTGGCCGTGCTTAAAGGAGTCGATGAGCAGCTCATCTTTGGCAATGCTGGCCATGACCCGCAGTTCCACCTGAGAATAGTCGCAGCTCATGAGCAGGTCGTACCCTGGGCCGGGCACGAACATTTCCCGCATGCGCTTGCCGATCTCCGTCCGGGTAGGGATGTTCTGCAGGTTGGGCTCCGTGCTGGACAGCCGCCCCGTCACCGTAGCCATCTGGTTGAAATGGGTATGGATCCGCCCCGTATTGGGGTTGATCAGGGGCTTCAGGCCCAGCAGATACGTGCTCAGCAGCTTGTTCAGCTGCCGGTATTCGATAAGGGTCAGAATCAGGGGATGCTCCCCGATGAGGGCATCCAACACGGACACGTCCGTGGAATACCCCGTCTTCGTCTTCTTGATGATGGGCAGGCCCAGCTTTTCAAACAGCAGGACCCCCAGCTGCTTGGGAGAATTCAGGTTGAACTCCTCCCCGGCCTGTTCCCAGGCCTTGCTTTCCAGCTCCGCCACCTTTTGGGTCATTTCTTCCGTGACTTCTGCCAGCATGGGCTCGTCCACGGAGATGCCCAGGAATTCCATGCGGGCCAGGTTTTCCGTCAGAGGCAGCTCGATGTCCTCGTACAGCTTCATGAGGCCGTGGTCCGCCAGATGGTCCCGCAACACGGGCACCAGAGCCGCCACATCCTGAGCTGTGCCCCCGGCCGTCGAAGGCAGGTATTCCTCTGCCAGACCTGACAGTGCATAGGACGTCTTCCCCGGCTCAAACAGGTAGCCCATGAGGGCAGGGTCGTCCGTAACGCCCCGGAGCTCCAGGCCCTGTCCCAGCATGTATTTGTACAGTTCCTTAGGGTCGGCAATGGCTTTTGGCAGCTCTTTGGCCCCCAGCAGGTCCAGCAGGGGCCCTTTGCCGCACAATTCCGGCTGGAACCGGTACAGCTTGTCGTCCGCAAATACGTCCAGCTGGGCCAGGGTCATGGCCGGCAGGCTGCCCGTCAGCTCGTAGGTCAGGGCCACCTGTTTTTTGTTTCCCAGGAGCTGGCTGCAGATGTCCCTGGCCCGGTCTTCCGAGTCCACGGCCACCACAATGACCTCCTGAGCCTTTTCCGGTTCCGCAAACAGGCCCTCGGGCTCGGAAGAAGCTTCCCCGGCGTCCGCCACGCCCAATACCGGCGCAAAGCGGTTCCACATATTCTTGAACTGCAGCTCTTCCATGAGCTTTTTGCTTTCGTCCGTGAGCCCCGTCAGTTTGTAGGCCTCCGGCGCCTTGTCGATGGGCACCTCCAGGAAGATGGTCGCAAGATCCTTGGACAGGAGGGCCTGTTCTTTATTGTTCAGCAGCTTCTGCTGCAGGGATTTCCCCTTGACCTCTGCCGCATGGTCCAGCACGTTTTCCACCGTGGCGTACTCGCTAATGAGCTTCAGGGCCGTCTTGGGCCCCACCCCCGGCACCCCGGGAATGTTGTCGCTGGTATCCCCCATGAGCCCCTTCAGGTCGATGA
>OMUE01000067.1 GCA_900314165.1 uncultured Acidaminococcus sp. | reverse complement strand
TTGGTTTTCATAACTCCATCGGTGCCTTTCGCTAGAAAGGCGGATAATATATATGAAATGGGCTATGGAATTGAAAGTTGCCAAGATACACGCAAGTGCAGAAGGACGTGCAGAAGGACGTGCAGAAGGGCGAGCAGAAGAGAAACAGGAATCTGCATACAGGCTTTTAAAACTTGGCGTAGATCCCCAGATTGTGGCTGAAGGTACTGGACTTTCCTTGGAAGAGGTTCAGGAAATGGCAAAGAAATAAAAGGTAAAATAGAAAAAGAAAAGACCTGCTTTCGGGGAGAAATTTCTAACCCCTGACAACAGGTCTTTTTTTTCTATATTCTTTTTTTTAACTCTCAAGCGTCCAGCGGACCACAGCCCAGGCTGCATCGACAAAAGCATGCTTCGATTCCTGTTACTTCGACTCAGGAAACTTCGTCTTCAAACTCTCATTTCTGAAAAGCATATTCATTCATGAATGATAAGTATTCGACATAAAAAGTTCTATGGCCTACAATAAAGAAAAACGGAAAGAGGTGCGTAGCATGGGTCATTGGCGCTGGGCGCAGATGGCGCTGTTGGCAGGATGCCTGCTGGTGACAGGGTGCGGAGGGGCCGCTTCTTCGGCTAAGCCTGAAGCGAAACAAACCGTATCAGAATCTGCTAAAGCTAAAGTCATAGAAAGTGGGATGCCTGTGGGACAATTTGATCTGAAGACGGGAACGGTGAAACTTAATAGTGGTTATACCATGCCTATTATTGGCCTGGGAACTTGGACACTGACAGGGAAGACCTGCGAAAATGCGGTGTATGAGGCCATAAAATCCGGGGACAGACTTATCGATACGGCTCTGTACTACAACAATCAGGAAGCTGTGGGCCGTGGTGTCCGGCGGGCGATTAAAGACGGCCTGGCCACCCGGGAGCAGCTGTTTATCACGACAAAGATTACTCCTTATAGCTTTTCCGACTACGGGGCGACCATCCGGGAGTGTAACGAGGCTCTGGGGTTGGAGTACATCGACCTGCTGCTGATCCATCAGCGGGGCAGGGACGAAAAGAAGCTGTACACGGCTATGGAGAAGGCTGTGGAACAGGGCTTGGTCCGGTCCATCGGGATTTCCAATTACTACACCCCTCAGGAGTTTGACGAAATGACGAAGGGACGGAAAATCCTGCCGGCGGTCATCCAGAATGAACGGCATATTTCCTTTCAGAATACGAAATTACGGGACTACGTGAAGCAGTATGGTACCGTCATGGAAGCCTGGTATCCATTGGGAGGACGGAATCATGTTCGGGAAAATTTGCAAAATCCTGAGATTGTCCGCCTGGCTAAAGCCTACGGCAAGTCTGCTGCCCAAATCATCCTGCGCTGGCACCTGCAAACCGGCTTCATTACCATTGCCGGTACGGACAATCCGGCCTACATCAAGGAAAACCATGATATTTTAGATTTTTCTCTGTCGCCGGAGGATCTGGCCACTATTGCCAAACTGGATAAGGGAATGAGATACGAAAATTGGTAAAGGTAAAAAAAGAAGGGGCTGTTGCAGTTATTTAACTGCAGCAGCCCCTCTTTCGTCACTCGTCACTGGCCCAAAACCGTCACTAGCTATAGGTTGTCCGTCGTTTTCGCAACGGGCAAACGCAAGCCATACCGAAACGTTGCTTTCTCATTGCAGTGGCATTGAGCTTAGGTGCTTGAATCCGGCCCCCTCTGGGGGCGGACGTATCCGCGTCAGCGGATGGTGGGGGCGTCCAGCGGACCATCTGTCAATCTATACAAAAATCCCGAACTCATCCAAGCAGTCATTTATCGGGCTTTTATTGCACGGCCACGTCAATGTGATTATAATGAAATTCATGAACCGATAGAAAGGTCATGAGAGTATGATGACAAAAAATCCTTATCTTCCCTTTATCATTGCTAATATCATCTTTGGCACAAATGGTGTTGTGGCCAGCCATATTCCTCTCACAAGCTACGAAATCGTACTTTGCCGTACGATTTTAGGAGGACTCTGTCTGCTGGCTTTAGCTGCTGGCCGTCATGAGGTAGGAGAGCTTCTGAAACATAAGAAGCTGGCAGCCTGGATTATGGTGGCCGGGGGATTTCTGGCAGG
Organism: uncultured Acidaminococcus sp.; assembly: GCA_900314165.1. The sequence continues at coordinate 3,391 of OMUE01000067.1, read as the reverse complement.
CAACTGGATCTTTCTCTACGAAGCGTATACACAGATTGGCGTGGGACTAGCCACCATCATGTGTTTCAGCGGTCCCATCCTGCTCATTATATTGTCACGTTTTATTTTTGGTGAACCTTTTACCATACCCAGAGTAGCCGGCATCATTCTTGTTACGATTGGCATGTTCTGCATCAATGGCTCCGATGTCCAAGCTAACGGCTTTTCCTGGGGGATGACCTGCGGCCTTCTGGCAGCCGTTTGTTTTGCCTTCCTCGTCATCGCTATGAAGAAGGCGCAGGGTTTGCCGGGCCTCATTGGCTCCGCTTCCCAACTGCTGACTGCTGGTGTTATCGTCGCTGTGATTGTTGTATTTACCCATAGAGGGCCTGTGAACCTGACACCAGTGGACATGGCTTATATTGTCCTCCTCTGCATCGTCAATACGGGCCTGGGCTATGCCCTTTACCTTTCCGGTGTCCAGAGACTATCAGCCCAGTCTGTTTCTATCTGCTGCTATATCGAACCTTTGGCCGCCCTTGCGTTTTCTACTCTGTTTCTTGGTGAAGTCCTGACAACTCTTCAATGGCTGGGTGTCATCCTGGTTTTGGGCGGTGTTGCGGCAGCTGAGCTGTGGCATTATAAAGGGTAGGAATCAGGGTAAAAGAGAAAACAAAAATGCGTATTCTGAGACGAAATCTCAGGATACGCATTTTTTTGATGAGTACAGTGCGCGGCACGGACACCCCCACCACCATCCTACGGATGGTGGTGGGGCAGTGCGGAGCACTTCTCTTCTCTTTACTTCAGAAATTATTCTTCTACCTTTTTAATGAAAATCCCTGTATAGCCGAAGATCAGGGCGAAGATCATGCTGCCGTAGCACAGGATAGCCCAGGGTAGATAACTCAGTGTGGGCACACCCAAAGTTGTAGACATGTACGTACCGGCAATGGCCCAGGGAACCAGAGGAACAGCACAGGTGCCCGCGTCTTCCAGGGACCGGGACAGGACCTGGGGCGCGATCTTGAACTGCTTATACAGATCCTGGAACATTTCCCCGGGAATCAGCAGGGCCAGGTAGGAAGACCCGGTCACGATGCTCATGAACAGCGTAGAACCAATGGTGGCGGCAATCAGGCTGCCCACGGACGTAATGGAAGATTTCACCCGTCCCAGGATGACCTCGATGCAGCCGGCTTTGCTGAAGATACCGGCAAAGGCAAAGGCGCACAGCACCAGCAGTACGGTGCCCATCATGCCCATGAGGCCACCCCGGTTCAGCAGGGTGTTGATCAGTTTGATGGATTTGACACCACCGGCTACGGCCGGAACCATGGAGACGTTGAAGCCTTTGACAAAGGCGTTCAGGGCTACCTTCAGGCTGAAGCCCTGCAGGGCCATACCCAGGATGATAGCGACCACGGAAGACAGCAGCAGCATGGGGATGGTAGGTTTCTTCGTGTAGGCGCCCACAAAGACCAGCACAGGGGGAATCAGCAGTACAGGGCTCAGGTAGTACATCTTTTCCAAGGTGCTCAGCATGGTATTCACCTGTTCCGGATTGGCCATGGATTCTACAGGCATCTGCATACCGACAACAGTATAGACGATAATGCAGGCGATGGAGGCGGCACCGGTGGTGTACATCATGCTGCGGATATGTTTGTATAACGTGGTACCAGCGGCAATCGGAGCCAGGATCGTAGTGTCGGACAGAGGGGACATCTTATCCCCGAATACGGCACCGGACAGGACGGCACCGGCCGTAATGTCCAGGGGCAGCCCCAGAGCGGTAGCCACACCCATGATAGCCACGCCGGCCGTACCGGCAGAACCAAAGGACGTACCGGTAAACGTGGAAACTACAGCACATACAAAGAAGGCAGTCACAAACAGATAATGAGGATTGATGATTTTAATGCCATAGTAAATCATCAGAGGAATGGTGCCGGACACCATCCAGCTGGCGATCATGCCGCCGACACATACCATAACCAGCAGGGAACCCAGGCTGCTATGGATCTTGTCACTGATGCCGCCGATCATATCGTCCCAGCCGTAGCCTACGCGTTTGGCAATGATGGCGGCCAGGCCGGCGGCTATTATAAGCAGGGCCTGGATGGGCAAGCCGAATTTGCCATAACCGATGCCTAATAACAGCACCATGCCTACCAGAGGCATGAGAGCTTCACCAAAAGTCGGTTTCCGAATCATTTTTTGGCCTCCTTCCGGGTAATGGTCATAGCGCAGCCTTTGCCCTCGCCGTCAGCAATGGTGGTGGGGAAGTCAATGTCCACATTGGGGAAGGCGGCGCAGATGGCGTAATCGCAATGGCCCAGCATATCCCGGCAGAACATCTTGATTTCTTCCTTGGACAGGCCCAGTTCCTGCAGGGCTTCTACGTGAGGGCAGTGGTTAAACATCTTGACGGCTTTGTCGTCGTCCAGCTGCTGGATTTCCTGTTGGAATACCAGCAGGCCGCCCCGGCTGGTCTGACCCAGCAAAGCTTCTTTCGGGCCGATTTTTTCAGCGCCACCGTATTTCTTGGCAATCTGTTCACCCTGGTAATAACCGAAGTCCCAGCTGGCTTCCCGGATGACCCGGTTGGCGTCCACGTCAGGATACAGTTCCTTCAGTTTCTTCCAAATAAAATACACTTGCCGGGTACGATCTTTGTAAGCACCCAGCACTGCTTCCCGGAATTCTTCCGGAGAGGCCGGTTCGTTTACACGGCTTTGGGCCATGAATTCCTTGATTTCTTCCTTACTCATGAAAAAAATCTCCCCTTTTCTCTCTATAATTGTACCTATTATACTATGAATGATTAAAAATGACACGGATTTGTCTTATGTTCCCCCGACTCATATCTTACCCCTCCATTTATTCCAGCAAGCTATCCTATAATTAATTTAGCGATAGCCAATTTAGAGAGCCTTTCAGGTTTTACGATATCTTGCCTAATAGGTTTTATGGTATAATTATAAAAATTATTTTACACGGGCTCTATGCATATCATCTAGTAAGTGGGGAAAATTATATGGAAAAAGAACATGGCCACCTCATGATGGCAGGCCTTCCAGCTTTTCTGGCAACACCCTTGTCGAAACGGTTCGCACAAGAGGGCTGGCGGGTTTCCTCCATGAGTGACAGATTTAAATTTGAGAAAATGAACAAACTCCTGGCTGCAAGGCGGGCAGACGTATTTGTCTACCTGTTGGACCCAAAGGATCCTTATGTGGTAGGCTGGCTTGACCGGCTTATGATGTTTGCCTATCAATCGAATGCCGGACGTGTGCTGCTGCTGAGCAATGCGGATATTTTCGGCAACGGCAGGATTGTCAGCGAAGAAGCAGCTTACGACCCCCAGAGCCGGAGCGGACGGCAATTGGGCCGGCTCTATGCCCTTGCA
>OMUE01000212.1 GCA_900314165.1 uncultured Acidaminococcus sp. | reverse complement strand
GAAGGCGTCCTTCCTTTTTCATGGGTTTTCCTCCTCTCTCAAGGGCTCTTCTTTCACCCTTCACCCATAACAGGACAAAATACCCGGAGGTAAGTACCCTTTTTTGAAAAAAGTTTTACCGATATTCTTCCAGACGCTTCCGCAGTTCTGCCAGCAGCCGGTGCTTCCGTTTGTTGACTCCCTTCTGGGAAAGGCCCACTTCCCGGCCGATGGCCGCTTCGCTGATGCCGTGGGCCGTCATCTTCAGGATGGTTCGGTCCAGTTCTTCCAGCTGGGCCAGCTCCCGCCGCAGGGCTTCCAGGAGTTCTTCTTTCTCCACAATCTCTTCCAGACTGTCCTGTTCCGTTGCCCCCAGGAATCCATATCCCGTTTCCCGCAGCTGCTCGTAGGATACAGGCGTATCCCAGCCCTGGAGGGTCTTGTCCTCCTCCTGCTTCCTGCGCTTTTCGGCCAGCCGCTGCTGCCGTTTGTCTTCCTTCCACTCCGGCCGCATGTAGGCCTCGTACTGTTCCCTGGTGGCCGGAACCAGGATGGTGCGGACCTTCCGGTTCCCGATCTTCGACCACATCCGTGGTGCGTCTTCAAATTCCTTCGTGATGATGGTTCCCTCCTTCACTTCCAGGGGAATAAAATACTGCTCTTTGACTCTGGTTTTCTCTTGGTTGCCCATGTGCGGTCTCCTTCGCAAAATGCGAAGCGAAGACGCATATAGGCTGCCTGTCTGTATTGACCATGAGATGCATCCTCGCTTCCATGGTCAACCACCCCAGTAGGCTGACGAAAAATAAGGTCCGGCTCGCCGCTCTGGGCGTCCCCGCGTCCAGGGATGAACCTTGAGCCGGGAAACAAAAAAAAGAGCCATCCACATGACCTTCCGGTCAACGTAGATAGCTCCGTCTGACAGCTCCGTACTAAATACAGACTGTTATGGTAACATCTTTATCCTTCTGAACTTGCCCGTTTCGCTGCCTCCACCTGCAGCAAAATATCTTCCCAGGGAACCTGCACCAGCTGCTTCTTGCTGGTCTTTAATTCAATAGTCACCCTGCCTCCCTCACACACGATGGCATCAAACAATCTCTCTCCATCTTCGGACCCATCGTGCAGATTCCGAATATGCCGTCTCACTTTCCCCATGTTGTCATACCCCCTCGGATTGTCGATATTGAACATTTGTTCGTTTATGTGTTTATTATAGCACAAGTCTGCAATTTTAGAAGGGAAAATTTAAGGTCCGTTTCTCAAGGTATAGGATTACTTTTAGGATAATGAAGCTACAAAGCCGCATCATACCTAGGCTTTTGCGAATTTCTGGCTGTGTAAGATTTCTCAAAAATCCCAAGAAAATTTATTTTTCCCTGTTTTTCCTCCGGATTTAAGAAAATTTTATCACGGCTTTATTCGAACAAAAGTTTGCTGAATAAAGGCAAAAAAGACAGGACTCCCCCAAGTTTTCTGGGGAAATCCTGTTTGGTTTCCGTCCCCTTTCGGGGATTAAGGTTTAAAACATGATCTTGACCCGCGGGAATTTGAGGCTGATGTATTGTTTCCGTCCCCTTTCGGGGATTAAGGTTTAAAACAGCTCCCTCCAGGAGCCGCATGCCATCTGGCTTTTCAGCCCGTTTTGCGGGGCAGAATGAAAATTGGCCACCTTCGGGCAACCAAGGCCCGGTGGATTACCCCCATTCCCGCATTCTGCCTGATGCGGGGCAGAATCGAAGGACAAAGGGTTTACTCCTGTATTATACCATGGAATGTGGGATTGAACAGCCTCCCTGTAAAACAAGAGCTATTCGACCACACTTTTTTTCCTGGCTTTCTTGATAGCGGCCACTTTTCGTTCATCCGAACGGAATACATCTAACATTCTCCTTAAAATCTGTACATCCTTATACTTTTTTCTAAACGCTTCCATGTTATATCCCGGAATCTCTCGCATATAAGGAATATGAATTTTATCATCATAATCTTTTATTGAGTCCCAATGTTCAGTGACATATTTCTTGAAATGTGTTCGTTCGTCTTCATCATTAAAGATTAAAATACAGTTTTCAAATTCATCATGAGCATGTCTTGCTTCATCTCCATCATCTTCATAATAGAAATCATGGACTAAATATTTGATTCCACCTTTTACCAAATATTTAAAAGAAATATCCCACGAAGAATTTTCAGTTACAGTAATGCCATCTGTATCCGGCATTACTGTGAAGTACCTTCCACCATCAAGAATAACTCCACCTAAGTCTTCAAGCACAGTCTGATAATAATAAATTCTAATATTACTCCAATGTGGGGTGGGATCTACCTGTGCAAATAGATAATATTCATAGCCGTTGCGCCCATCTTCCGGCTCATAGTTGTGCTCTATTAAGAACGCTGGATCATATTTATAATATTTTTTATCTTTTTGTGAAGGGCTATCCTCCCAATTTTCTGGATGCTGTAGATATAACATTACTTTTTCCATTGGAGAAAGCAACATTCCAAAGTGCTTTTTCCACAAATATTCAACATGATGAAAATCTGCAGATTTATCTCTTGGCGTGTTACTATCCTGCAATCTGACGTATATGTTGCTCTGGCAGATGCCCTTATATTTCTTTTTAAGATAAAACGGAGTATTTAAACTGTTATGAATTACTATGACATCAATTACCCCGTTACCATATGGAAGAGGTTCAACAGTAACAACCGGACGGAAATCACCTGCAAATCCCTTATCTCTAAGAAAATCTGTTAACTGTTGTGTATTTCTACGATTGTTATCATGGAGAACATCATGCACTGAATAGTCATTTTCTTCATCTATCCCAATAATTATATAAGCATCCCGATTTACAAGATTGTTTGCCATGCAGATTATATCAATAAGCTGATCTTCGTCTTTTTCTTTGCCGTACCATTCTTTCTTGAAATCCCAATATGGGCCTTCCTGACGCATTTCTATCAATTGGGTTATCGTCTTAAGGAGTTCCATTGCTTTTTTTCAAATCCTTTCATGATTTAATTCTGAAATGATCTTCTACAATCTGCCCCAGCTGTTTTTCAATTTCGGAAAACTCCTGACCCAAATCCAGTGTCTTCACAGAAATCTGATTCCCACTCATCTGATAAACATGATCCGGAACGACCGGCTCATCCGTCTTTGCATAGAGAAGCATACCGGAAACTTTATACCCGTTTCCGGAAACCTGCACATCCTTGTTTTTCACGTACGTGAAGATCTGGTACAGATTGCCGGAATGATGGGTTCTCACGTCAAAATGGTTCTGCATCGTCTGTTTATAATATTTGGCGTCAATGATCAGGATCTGTTTGCCATAGGTCAGAGTAATATCCGTCTGCATAACCGGGAGCAGAGCATCATAGCCATCATCCAGCTGCCAGGGAATCTGCAGGGCTCTTGAAGAAAATCCCTTGATCCGCCGGCCATAATTCTGAGCGTAATATTCTAAGATGAATTTCTCATACAGCCGGCACATCCGCTGCTCATCGATGAAACTTGCCAGGTGGTTTTCCCCGCTTTCCGTGGTCATCAGCGCGCCTTCGGTCAGCAGCTGGCAAATCCCCAAAAGAAGCTGATAGTTCCGGTTATTTCTTTGGAACCGGATATCGGACCAGCGCACCTGGTTCAGATCTGTATTCTCCACTCCCGAAAAATAGAGCATCTCCTTTTTCAGTTCTGCCTTGTATTTGTCCTCCACATCCGTGCGTTTCAGGAGCAGGAAAACTGTCGATTTCAGAATCTGGTTCAGCAGATTGTTTACGGACAGCTCATCATAATCGCAGGTCACAGCCACCCGCTGCTTCAGCCTGTTCCGGATGGTTCCCGGTATATTGATTTTCCCCCGAACCACCGAAAGATCCTCAACTCGATTCAGGTACTCCCGGTAAAGGCCCTGCTTCAGCTGCAGCCCGATGCCTTTCGACAGAATGGCTGCAAACAGATTCCAAATGTTGTCAAAGGCCTCCGTCCGGACATCTTCATAGACGGATCCCTTTAACGCCGTGAACGCATAGGACAGCATATAATAAATGTTCTTGATGAAGATGCTGTTATCCCTTTTCATTGAAGACTCCGTGAAGCACTTTACCCCAGCGCTCTGCCTTACTGTCATCGTCAAACCAGTATTCAGTCAGCATGGGAAGGATATCATAATCCACAACGGACTCCATCCATTCCTCCGTGCAGGTTTCCTTCGTCCTCCCGCAAAAATAGCTGTGCCCGATGCAGAAGCCTTTCCCCAACGACGGATCATTCCGGATATCATCATTTAATGCACTGATTTTCTGCACGAGATCATCAAAAGTTTTATTTTCCAGGGTCTTCTGATAGGCTTCAAATCCCTTTGATCCAAAGGCAGGTTCCATATCAAAGAAACTGAATCTCCGCCGCAGCGCATAGTCAATCATGGCGAGGCTCCGGTCCGCTGTATTCATCATGCCAATGATATAGAGATTTTTCGGTACAGCAAAAGACTCCCCATTGTAGGCAAGGGCCGCCTTTTTCCCCCGGTAGGATTTTTCAATGAGCATCAGCAGCTCTCCGAAGATCTTACTCAGATTGCCCCGGTTGATTTCATCAATAATAAAGAAGAACTTCTTATCCGGCTGGTTCTCCGCCTTCTTGCAGAACTTGTAGAATACCCCATATTTCAGCTCGAAAGAACTGCCGGATGGTTTATAGCCCATCATGAAATCTTCATAAGAATAATTCTGGTGGAACTGGACGAATTCAATCCGGCTGTCATCCTTTTCTCCCATCAGGGAATACGCCAGCCGTTTGGCTGCAAAGGTCTTTCCCACGCCTGGGGCACCCTGCAGGATAATGTTCATCTTGTTGCCAAGCACTCCCACAAGCCGGTCATACTGTTTTTCCGTCATGTAGACTTCGGACAGGAAATCCTTTTTTGTATACGAAGGGTACTGCTTCCCGGTGGGCAGCGGATTTTCGTCCCGGATCATATCCATGAGGAATTCATATTCATCATTCGTCAGTTTGAAGAGACTGCCGCTGGGGTTCTGGAAGAATTCCATCTCGCTGAGTTCCTGACATGCCTTCAATGTCTGATAATCAATCGGATTTTCCAGGGACTCCGTTTTTTCGAAAAAGATCTTCGTCCCATCACTGGGTTCTTTTACTTTCCCCAGAGCGACAATCTGCTTAACAGGAGCAGCTTCGTATCCGATAAAAACATCACCTGCCCTGGCATCCAGGAAATTCTGGTAAATACGGCGCTTATTGCCGTTCTCATTAAAAAGAGTATAAACCTCAACTTCGCCCACCTGCAGATCAGAGAAGCTCCAAATCCTGGGATTGGCGTTCAGCCACCAGTACCTGGGTTTCCGATCTTTCTTCCCATCCAGATCCTCCAGGCCCATAGCAAAGTAAGGTTTCAAGATCAGCTTTTCAAAGAGTTTTTCGTCCTTCTTCTCAACTTTGATACAAGTTGAATTATCATTGGGAGTCCACCATTTCTGTACTCCTTTATAAGCTGAGGTATCCCTTGAATCTGCTATTTTTTCATAGCTTCTCTCAACCCAGCCATTGGACTGCTCCGGATTCGGCACAGCCGAATCACTGGTAAACCTTCCCAGCAAATTGATACTGTTTCCGTTGCATAGATAAAAATAATCCCCTTTCCTGATTTCATCAGTAAACTGCTGGCCCTGCGATTCCCCGGAAGTCCCCTTTGGCGCGGTCTGCCCGTGAACGACGACCACTTTTCTTGTCTCAAATAGGCTGCGGTTCTGTTCAGAAATAGCGCCGTGGCTGATTTTCCAGATTGACGGAATATGCTTATCACACTTTGCATAATTTTGGGAAATATAAAATCCAATATCAACAGTCAGAGTCTTTAATTCCGGATCCGGATAACACGATTCAGTAATCTGGAATTTGAAAAGATTGAACAGTTCCGCATCTTTTTTCAGCTCCCCACAAATTTCATTATATAGGGCATAAAAATTACGAAGGTTTTCTGCATAAGCGCCCCTCTTAAAAACATAGTTACTCTGAAGCTCGTCCGCTACAGCTTTTACTTCACTGAATTTAAAGATGTAGTACTTATCCGGATAGCGCAGCCATAGATAGGTCGTAATGGCATTTTCATACTGATAATGCTGTTTGGCCCCGTTCCCGTATTTTTCAAGAAGAATGGACGCCTGCATCTTAAAATGCTCGATTCGTTCATACACATCTTTGTCTTCATCAAACAAATCAATGTACATAGAACGCACATCTTCCGGAGCAGTTTTTGCAAAGCCCAGGATCATATCTGCAGGAAAATTATTCATGGAAGACAGTAAATTATAGGTTTTGGAAAGGGAACGGCTGAGCATATCTTTAAAATTAGCTGCCTTGATATCCCAGTTATCCTGGAAGCATTTGACCGCTTCCCACTTATATTTTTCCTCGTCCCAATGTTTGGGTACAAAATCCTTTTTGTATTGTACTAGAACTTTTTGTAAGCGCGATTGATCAAACATTCCTGTCTTCCCCCATAATGTCCATATGAAACCAAGCAGATAGGATCTGCAAAAAGGCTGCCGTTAACGGATCCCATACCCCTTCTCCGCCAGAACCTGCATCGCTTTTTCAAAATTTTCCTTTTTGATAAGGATGTAATCCGTATTAAAAGTGGAAACAGCAAAAATCCCGATTCCCGCCTCCGCCAGGATGGAGGAAATCTTTGAAAGAATGCCAATCAGGGAAAAATCGAGGACCCCCTCGATCCGGAAGGCTTTCCAGCCGTCGTCCTGCTCCAGGGTGTTTGCCGGCGTGTGGTCTGTCTCACAGACAAGGGAGATCTCTTCATCGGTCCTCCCGATAAAATAAAACTCCTGATCCAGAGTAAGTTCACGTATGGTCGGGACCTTGCTGACCGTAAGATCCAGATCTATTTTCTTTAGCTGCATCATAGTCATATCCTCCGATTCAACACAGTTCACTATCTTGCGGGGCTTGCTTCGAATTCCTTTAAAAATGTTCCATCCCGCTGTAACAACAAAAGAAATTCATCCTCATTTTAAGATTGCTTTTGAACAACGCTCAATTTATAAGGTCGGCTAAGTTGTCCCAAGAAAAGATCTTTAGCAGAACTCCCAGTAAACTGATCAATTGTATCCTGAACTTTAGGATCCATTAAATCAAGATATCGACATTCACCATTTTTTTCATCTGCAACAGCCAGTACACTGCCAAACATTTCTGGGTAATCACGTAAGTATTTTATATAGCCCTTAAGTTTAGCAACGCTGTCTCCTAACCAATCGCCGTGGGGATCGACAATAGTACGGACTATTTTCCCTGTTCCCGTCTTCTGAAAGAAGATAAAATCCGGATACATGTTTTCCCATTCTCCGCCAATCATGTAGGGAATCGAAAGCGAGGCATTCAGATTTCTGGATTGGTTACGATACCAGGCTACATTCATAGGCCGGGATAATTCTGTCTCTACCACTTTCTTTTCCAAATCATTCAGTTTTAAGTACGCCCATCCATCATCATCACAGATAATATGCTTCAGATAACGGTCGTATTCTCTGTTCTGTCGCGTTACGCTTGCATTAATACTCAATTTATTATCAACATAAGGCAAGGTATTCCCTTCAATGCGGTTCCATTTATCTTTATTCTCTTCGGATACTGCATACCGAGATGGACCATAAGCATCAAGTAAATCTCTCGTTTTATTCTCTGCCCAAGTCTCAAGGCCCTGGACAATTTCAAAACAAGCAGCAACAGCACATATTCTTGCTAAAGCCTTTTCATCTGAAACTGACTTCTTATTCTTGTATCCGTTTATATATGCTTTAACTATATCTGAAGCACCCGCAAATTTAGCAACTGCCTGCTTATAGTAAACAAGCATACGATTTGCGTCATTTTCCACTAATTCTTCATGATCTTCATATTCATTACCAGTGAGTGGATCAATACGCTTTACAGTCACCATTGTATTACAGATGTCATTGTGAGAACGCTTAAATTCCGGCTGATGCTTCACGATTTCTGCTTCAATATTGTTACAAAATTCTTCAGTTATCTTATCGTTCAAATCTGAATCCCTATCAATATCTGAAGTTATCACATCAACGCAATCCCATAAGTCCAAAAATGCATTTGGTTTGTCATGACGCACCTGTCGAGTAACAATAGATTCAAAGCTTTGCTTAATGAGCGTATCATCTACATTGGGTATTCTCTCAAGTACTTTCTTTACATCGTCAGCACCATCATCTCCCGTATCTACTTGTGAATGCTAATATAAAAGTGAGCCATTTAGGACTTAAACGCTCATGAAAAAGT
>OMUE01000085.1 GCA_900314165.1 uncultured Acidaminococcus sp. | reverse complement strand
CCAGCTGCGACTCCCTGGATATCCTGTTCCGGGGCCGCATGACGGAACCTCTGGAACTGGGTGACCTGTTGCTGGTGCCTGTGTGCGGCGCCTATACCTCCGCCTCTGCCACCACCTTCAATGGCTTCCGCAAAGCCCGGATCGTCATCTGGGAAGAAGTCCGCAAAGAAATCGGCATGGACGTAGCCGAAGAACCCCAACAAGTAGCAGTATAAAAAGCGTATTAAAAAAGAGCTGTGATCTCACAGCTCTTTTTTGTTACAATCTTTTCCTTCCACAAACGTCTTTATAATCCGGAACTCATCATCCATGACGACTACGTCCGCTGCTTTCCCTTCTTCCAGGCTCCCCAGACTGTCATACATTCCCAGCTCTTTGGCAGGGTTCACGGTGACCAGGCGGATCAGGTCCGGCAGAGGGATGGCCGTGGCCTTCCGGAACGTCTGCAGCGCCCGGTCCATGGTCACGATACTGCCGGCAATGGTGCCGTCTTTGAGGGTAGCCCGGCCGTCCTTTACGTACACGGTCTGGCCTCCCAGCTCGCTGATCCCTTCTGGCATGAGGCAGGCCCGCATGGAATCCGTAATGAGGATGATGCCTTCCGACCCTTTGGCCAGGTAGGCCAGCTTCAGGGCTGCAGGATGGCTGTGGATGCCGTCTGCAATGAGCTCCGCCGTCACGGGCAGCGTAAGGGCGGCCCCTACGAGCCCAGGTCTGCGGTGGTGCAGGGGACTCATAGCGTTGTACAGGTGGGTAATGTGGCTGGCACCAGCAGCTACGGCCTCTGCAGCCTCTTCATAAGCAGCGTCGCTGTGGCCCAGGCTTACGATGACGCTACGGGTCCGGCACTGTCGGATGAAATCCATGCTGTCCAGGGTTTCCGGCGCCAGGGTGATGTAGCGGATGAGGCCGGGAAAGGCGTCCAGCAGCCGGGTATTGGCCTTCTGGATGTTGCAGGCCTTCTGGGCTCCCTTATATTTCTCGCTGATAAAGGGTCCTTCCAGGTTGGCTCCTATGATCTTTGCCCCGGGCTCCGTGCCCTGGGCTTTTTTTATAGCGGACAGAGCCTTGCGCAGTGTAGGCTCGTCATAGGTCATAGTGGTGGGGAGGAAGCGGGTGACTCCCGTCCGGGGCAGCAGCCGGCTCATGGTGGCAAGGCTCTCCTGAGTACCGTCCATGGCATCTGCTCCGCCGCAGCCGTGGATGTGGATGTTGATGAACCCCGGGGCCACGTAATGTCCCTGGGCGTCAATAATTTCCGTTCCTTCCGGCAGGTCCGCCCTGCTCATGGGTCCCAGCTTCTCTATTTTCTTATCAAACAGCAGTGTCTGTCCTGTGACAACTTCCTGTGGTAAAATAATCTTACCGTTTAGTATTGCTTTCATAGCCGACCCTCCTTGTGTCGGTCTCATTATAACAAGCGAAGAGGGAAGAGAAAAGAGGGAAGAGAGGTGCGCTGCCCAGCCCCCTCGCCATCTACGATGGCCCTCTCCCCCTACGGGGGCGACATGTTCCTACAGGGGCGACAGCCCGCTGGGCAGAGCCCTGTCATCCCCGCAGGGGAGGGGAACCGTTGCGAATGCAACGGTGGTGGGGCCGTGCGGACGCACTTCTCCCCGACAAGCACGGTTCTAACCCCTGACAACAGGTTCTGACATCTATCATCTTATCCAAGTAACCGGAGGTACATATCATGATCGAGCTGGACAAGCTCTCCACAGAAAAACGAAACCCGGCGTCTGCCGGCATCGATACCATGACCACCTTGGACATGGTCACCCTGATGAATAACGAAGACAAAAAAGTGGCCTTTGCCGTAGAAAAAATCCTGCCGGACATTGCGAAAGCCATAGATATCGTAGCGGACCACCTGAAGGCCGGTGGCCGGCTGCTGTACATGGGCAGCGGCACCTCGGGCCGCTTGGGCATCCTGGACGCCGTAGAATGCCCGCCAACCTACAGCACGGATCCTGCCATGGTCCAGGGCCTCATTGCCGGCGGTTATCCTGCCATCTTCCGGGCTAAGGAAGGGGCCGAGGACAGCGAAGCAGAAGGCCATAAGGACGTCCGGGACATGGAAGTGGATGAACGGGACGTGGTCATGGGCCTTACGGCTTCCGGCCGCACGCCCTACGTCATCGGAGGTCTGGACGAAGCCCGCAAAGCCGGCGCCGCCACCCTGGGTCTGGCTTGCAGCCAGGATCCTTCCATAGAACGCCATTGCGACCTGTGCCTAGTCGTACTGCCGGGACCGGAAGTCATTACAGGCTCTACCCGCATGAAGGCCGGTACCGCGGAGAAGATGGTGCTGAATATGATTTCTACCGGCACCATGGTGAAGCTGGGCAAGGTCCGGGGCAATCTTATGATCGACGTAAAGGCTTCCAATGCCAAACTTATGGAACGGGCCCTGCGCATCGTCATGGAAGTCACGGGTATGGGCGAACAGGAAGCCATGAAGGCCCTGACCTATCACAGCGGCTCTGCCCGGGCCGCCGTAGAAGCTTGGGAGGCTGCCCATGACAAATGAACAGCTGGCCAAAGAGATCCTGGGCCTGGTGGGGCCCGCCTCCAACGTGCGCCAGAGTACCCATTGCATGACCCGTCTGCGGCTGCAGCTGGTGGAAGACCATGTGGACCGGCAGGCTCTGAAAAAGCTGCCCGGCGTCATGGGCGTGAACCAGCAGGGACCGGAACTGCAGATCGTCCTGGGCCCCGGCAAGGCTGGCCAGGTCACGGACTGCTTCCAGGCTCTCCTGAACCAGACACCTGAACCAGCTCCCGCGCCGGAAACGCAGCCGCCTAAGGCCCAGGTAGGGGATGGCAAAGCTCTCCATGAGGCTATCCGCCAGAAAAATGCTACTCCCGCAAAACTTTTATTGAAGAAGATTGCCAATATCTTTGTGCCCCTGATTCCCGGTTTCATCGGCTGCGGCCTGCTGACAGGTATTCTGGCCCTGATACGGCGGCTGGCTCCTGATATAGCAGGCACCACGCTGTTCCAAATCCTGGCACTTGCCGGCAACACAGTGTTTTGGGGCATGAACTTGTTCGTGGGCTGGAATACGGCCAAGGAACTGGGCGGTTCCCCCGTCCTGGGCGGCGCCCTGGGGGCTCTCGTCAGCCATCCCGGCCTGACAGCCCTGACACTGAGTGGAGAAAAACTGGTACCCGGACGGGGCGGCGTAGCGGCGGTGCTGCTGGTTGCGGCCAGCGATGCCCTGCTGGAAAAGCGCCTGCGCAAACACATGCCCGAGGCTCTGGACTTGTTTCTTACGCCCTTTTTGGTCATGACGGTTATGGCCATCCTGACCATTTTCGTGCTGCAGCCCTTGGGAGGCTTTGTGGCTGAAACTATCGGCTATGCAGCCACGGAAGCTGTGGCCCGGGGCGGTGCCGTCACAGGCGCTCTGCTGGGAGGCACGTTCCTGCCCCTGGTGATGATGGGCGTCCATCAGGGCCTGACCCCCATTCACGCCCAGCTCATTTCCCAATACGGTTCCACAATCCTGCTGCCCATCCTGGCCATGAGCGGTGGGGGACAGGTAGGGGCTGCGGCCGCCGTATATCTGAAGACCAAGAACCCCAGAGTAAAGCGAGTCATCGCTTCCGCTCTGCCCGTAGGCATTATGGGCGTAGGGGAACCCCTGATCTACGGTGTGACACTGCCCCTGGGCCGTCCCTTTATCGCAGCCTGTATCGGAGGTGCCGTAGGCGGTGCCATCCAGGCTGCCGGTATGGTGGGCTCACGGGCTCTGGGTATTTCCGGCCTTCCTCTGGCTCCGGCTACGACCAACGTAACCGTGTACCTGCTGGGGCTGGGAGCAGCCTATGTGGCAGGCTTTGTAGCTGCCTGGCTGCTGGGTTTCGAAGATCCGAAGGAGGAAGCATGACTATGAAAAAACGGATGCATCGGGGAATCTCCCTGTATCCTGGCCTGGACCGGACGCCGGAGGAAAACCTGGCCCGGCTGGAGCAAGCTGCTGATTTGGGCTTTACGGACTTGTTCTTATCCTTCCATATACCGGAAACAGATGAAAAGGCGTTTTCCCGGCAGGTGACGCCGTTGTTAGAACGGGCTGCGGCCCTGGGCATCCGCACTACTGGGGATCTGGTGCCCGGCAAGGCTGTGCCGGAACAGCTGACCTGCCTGCGGCTGGACGACGGCTATACGCCGGAAGCCATGGCGGACCTGCAGGCCCGGTATCCCACAAAGATTCTCGTACTGAACGCCTCCGCCGTTACGGAACAGCAGCTCCAGGCTATGGAGGACGCCGGCGTAGTGCTTAGCCGGGTGGAAGCCTTGCATAATTTCTATCCCCATCCTCATACAGGCTTATCCGAGGCATATTTCCGGCGGCAGAATGACCTGCTGCACGGTTATGGCGTGAAAGTGGGCGCCTTTGTGCCCAGCCAGTGTGGCTGCCGTGGCCCTTTATATGAGGGCTTGCCTACCCTGGAAAAAGACCGCCACAGAGCTGTAGGGCTGGCTGCTCAGCACGTTCTGCTTCTGGGCGCTGACGCTGTCTATATTGGGGATGATGCCCCCAGCGAAGCGGAACTACAGGCCCTGGCTAATCTGAATCCGGAGGTGGTAACCCTGGATCTGGTAACAGAAGAGCATACGCCCCTTCACGCCATCCTCGTCACCCACGTCTACGAAACCCGCCCCGACCAGTCCGAAGAAGTCCTCCGCACTACCAACAGCCGGCAATTATGGAATAATATAGAAATTCCTGCCTGTCCTGCGGACACCTCTTCGCTCTTCCCTCTTGGCTCTTCGCTTCCTATCGGCACCGTGACCTTGGACAACAAGGCTTACGGCCGCTACAAAGGGGAACTGGAAATCACCCTGACCCCCCTGCCCTCTGATCCCCGCGTCACCATCCTGGGCCGCATTCCGGAAGAAGAGCTGTTCCTGCTGGAGCTTTTGCGGGGAGGACGGAAATTCAGGATTAACTTGGAATAAGCGAATAGCGAAGAGCAAAGAGCGAAGAGGTGCACGCTGTGCATCCTGTCCGGTAGATTCCTTTTCGCTCTTCACTTTTCGCTTTTCACTTATTTACAGAGAAATATGGTATAATATATTAGTTTGAGAGAAAACCGGATTCATACCGGTAACCGTGAAGGAGAGATTGTCACATGAGTTCTACAAATTTGGAAATGGGGATCGTAGGTCTGCCTAACGTAGGCAAAAGCACCCTGTTCAACGCCATTACGAAAGCAGGGGCGGAAGCAGCCAACTATCCTTTCTGTACTATAGAGCCTAACGTAGGGGTTGTGGACGTGCCGGATGCCCGGCTGCAGGTGCTGAGCGACATGTTCCATTCCCGCCGCATCGTCCCAGCAGGCATGCGCTTCGTGGACATTGCCGGCCTGGTAAAGGGTGCCTCCAAAGGCGAGGGCCTGGGCAACAAATTCCTGAGCCATATCCGTCAGACCGACGCTATCGCCGAAGTGGTCCGCTGCTTTGAAGACGGCAACATCACCCACGTGGAAGGTTCCATCGACCCTGTCCGGGACGTGGAAATCATCAACACGGAACTGTGTCTGGCCGACCTGGAATCCCTGGACAAGCAGCTGGTGAAGACCCAGAAGCTGACCAAAGCCGGGGATAAGAAGGCCATGGAAAAAGTCTCTGTGCTGCAGAAGATTTCCGACCAATTAGGGGAAGGGGTACCTGTCCGCGCCCTGGATCTGACGGACGATGAAAAAGACATGATCAAAGAGCTGGACCTGCTGACCGCCAAGCCCATCCTGTACGTAGCCAATGTAGCCGAAGAAGAAGCCGCCGATGCTTCCGGCAACAAGTACGTCCAGGCCCTGGAAGCCTATGCTGCCAAGGAAGGGGCTCAGGTCATCACCATCTCTGCTAAGGTAGAAGAAGAAATCGCTGAGCTGCCTGCCGACGAAGCGAAAGAATATCTGGAAATGGAAGGCCTGACGGAAGCCGGCCTGGACCGCCTCATCAAAGCAGGCTTCAAACTGCTGGGCCTGCAGACCTTCCTGACCGCCGGGGAACTGGAATCCCGGGCCTGGACCATCGTAGCCGGTTCTACGGCTCCCCAGGCTGCCGGCAAGATCCACTCCGACTTTGAAAAAGGCTTTATCCGTGCGGAAATCGTGTCCTACGATGACCTGGTGAAATGCGGCTCCAAGCAGGCTGCCAAGGAAAAAGGCCTGGTGCGCCTGGAAGGCAAGGACTACATTATGCAGGACGGGGACGTTGTAGAATTCCGCTTCAACGTGTAAGGAGGCTGAGCCAATGCTGTACGATACCCATACCCACGCAGATTATTCCTGCGATGCGGAAATGACCATCAAGACGGAGATCGAAGCAGCTGAGAAGCTGGGCATCGGTGTGATCCTGACGGAACACTGGGATCGCTATTATCCTACGAACCCGGAAATGTTCCTGTTCGACATCGACGACTATTTCAAGAAGGACAGCCCCTACCGCAGTGACAAGGTGCTGCTGGGCATCGAAGTGGGCCTGCAGCCCAAAGCCATCGAAGAAGACCGGAAGGTGACTCAGTCCTATCCCTTTGACGAAGTGGTAGGCTCCATGCACTGCTTCGAAGGCCTGGACATGTACGAACCGACCACCTACGAAGGCCTGACCAAGGCTCAGGCGGTGAAGAAGTATCTGGACGACTCCATCCGCTGCTTGTCCATGAAGCCGGATTTCGACTCCTACGGCCATATCGACTACATCTGCCGTTACATGCCGTATCCAGACCCCAACCTGTACTACGAAGAGAACCCTGAAGAATGGGACACCATCTTCAAAATGCTTATTGCAGAAGATAAGACCATTGAGATCAACACCCGCCGTCTGGGAGATGACACCGTCATTCCGCCCCTGAAGGCCCTGTACAAACGGTACGCCGAACTGGGTGGCAAATACTGCACCTTGGGCAGTGACGCCCATTACCCCGAACACGTAGGCCGCGACTTCGCCAAAGCCAAGAAACTGGCCGACGAATGTGGCCTGCAGGTGGTGTATTATAAGGAAAGAAAGAGATGCTTGTGTGAATAAAATTAGTCGTTAGACATTAGAGACTAGTATAAGAAATTGCAAATACCTTTCTGTTTGCCCTATTCCGTAGGGGCTCCACAAGATTTTTCAACAAACTATAGATGGAAAGGTTGAAAATATCGCCAGTGGAGACCGTGCTAGCGGGCGGCACAGGCGACATTTTGCCTTGTTTTCTTGTCATGCAAAAGTCTGGTACCGCCCCTACGGATTCGAAACTGAAAGTTATTTACAATTTTCTATACTAGATAGTAGTAGAGTGGGACCAGCGGTCCACCACTAACGTCTAACGTCTGACGTCTGACGTCTAAATTTATGCCACTAATTTGTCACCTCCTCCACCTTGTTTTCCCCTCGTCCAACTGTTATAATTGACAAAGTATCATGTGGAAAAGGGGAGAAAGAATGGGCAAGCTGCGGCTGGGCATTATGGGAGGCACCTTTGATCCCATCCATAAAGGGCATGTGATGATTGCCCGGAATATCCAAGAGCAGCTGCACCTGGACCGGGTGCTGTTCATTCCTGCCTATGTATCTCCCTTCAAACAGGACCAGCATTCTTTGCCGGCAGAAGACCGGATGGCTATGACCCTGTTGGCTTGCCAGGATAACCCTCTGTTTACGGTCTCCTCTATGGAGCTCCAGCGGGGCGGCGTGTCCTATACCAGCGATACCTTGCGGAAACTATACCGCCGCTGGCATCGCTTTTACGACCTGTACTTCATCATCGGCGCCGATTCTGCCGAACAGCTTCCCGGTTGGCACAACATCCGGGAAGCCATGCAGTATGCCACCTTTGCGGCAGCAGCCCGCCCGGGCTTTGCGCCTCACAAGGACAGAGTGACCGCCATGCTCCACAAAGCAGGCCTTCACAATTTCCTCTGGGTGGATACGCCGGAAATGGCCGTTTCCTCCACGGAAATCCGGCAGCGCTTGCAGGCCGGCCAGCCTATTACAGATATGGTACCTAAGGCAGTAGCGGAATACATCGAACAGAGAGACCTCTACCGTCGGTAGGGGGCTCTATTTTTTTAGCGAAGAGCGAAAAGTGAAGAGCGAAGAGGCCGCTCTGCGGAATCCGGCCCCCTTTGGGGCAAGTCTGATTAGAGCTCCCAGCATCCTTTCTGTCCGCCCTTTTCAAGGGCGGGGGACCGGCGTAGCCGGTGGTGGGTTCATCCACAGGATGGTGGTGGGGGCGTGAAGATGCACTATATTCCTCTTCGCTCATACCTCTTCTCTCTTCGCTAATCCAAGTCATCGGAGGCCCATCATGCAACTTACTGAAATGAAAGCGCGCCTGGCAAAAGAATTGCCGGCTAAGCGCTTTGCCCATAGCGTAGCCGTGTACGAAACGGCTGTAAAATTAGCGAAACTCTACGGCGTGGACGAAGAAAAAGCCGCCATTGCCGGCATGCTCCACGACAGCGGCCGCCAGATTCCCAAAAGCGACTTCATCGCCAAATGTGCCGAACTGGGCATTGCCCTGGACGAAATCGAAGTGGCCCAGCCCATCCTGATTCATGCCAAACTGGGCGTGTACTACGCCGAGCATGAATTCGGCGTCACGGATCCGGAAATCCTGGACGCCATCCGCTACCACACCACCGGCGCGGCCCATATGACGCCCCTGGCTATGGTCATCTACCTGGCGGACCTGGTGGAACCCCACAGAGACTTCCCTGGCGTAGACGATATGCGGAAATTCGTGCAGCAGGGCCTGGAATTTGGCATGCTGAAAGCCTATGCCCATACCATGGAATACCTGCTGGACCAGCAGCTGCTCATTCATCCCGACTGCCTGGCCGGCTACAATGAACTTGTAATGAAGCAGAAAAAATCCTAACACTCACAGGAGTCAATTATGACAGATACAAAGACAAACCAAGGCCGGCACTACAAGAAACGGCTGCGCAAAGGCCGCCTGTTTCTCTCCCTGGTGCTGCTGTTCCTGCTGATGGGGACCTGCTTTGCCGCCGGCATGCGGGTGTACAACCACTTCTTCAAACCCCGGGCAGAGGTGGCAGAGCTGGACGATCCGAAAGAGACCGTATCCAGTGAAGGCCTGTCCGAGCGCATCAACGTACTGCTGTTGGGCACGGACGAAGGGGACAGCGAAGATTTCGATAAAGATATTCCCAAGCGGACGGATGCCATGCTTTTGGTCAGCTTCGACCCGGACAAGAACCGGGTGTCCATCCTGAGTCTGCCCCGGGATACCCGGGTAGAGATTCCCGGCCGCAGGGGCTATGACAAAATCAACGCGGCCTACGCCTATGGCGGTGTCAAACTAGCCAAACGCACCGTGTCCAACCTGCTGCAGGTGCCCATAGACTACTATATGCAGGTGGACTGGCAAGGGTTCATCAAAGTGGTGGACATGCTGGGCGGCGTCGACCTGGACGTGGAGAAGAACATGGACTACGAGGATCCCTACGCAGACCTGAAGATCCACCTGAAGAAAGGCTACCAGCACCTGGACGGCAACAAGGCCGGCCAGTACGTCCGGTTCCGCCACGACGAAATGGGGGATATCGGCCGGGCTGAACGGCAGCAGAAATTCCTGAAAGCCCTGAGCAAACAGGCCTTTACTGTAGGGAACATGGTGAAGATGCCCGTCATCATCAGCACGGCTACGGACTACGTCCATACGGATATGGACTTTATCACCATGATCCGGGCGGCCAACTGCCTGCGGATCTTCGGGGATAGCGGCCTGAAAACCGCCAGCCTGAAAGGCGACTTTTATGAGACACCCAATGCCAGCTATTGGCGCACCAACACCCGCCTGATCAACGAAACCCTGGACGAACTGGGTATTCCACACAGGAAGGCAAGAGATTAGCGAAGAGCGAAGAGGAAAGAGCGAAGAGGCCGCCCTGCGGGCAGTCGCCCCCGTGAGGGGGAGAGGGCCAGCGGAGCTGGCGAGGGGGTAGTCCAGCGGACAGCTAGAGTCTAACATCTCATGTCTAATGTCTCGCGTAGCCAGTGTTGGGGGCGTGTAGCGCACGATAAATTAATCTCCTACTCTTCTATCTTCCAAAAAGCAGTACTGCCTTAGTGTTTATGCACTATCAAGCTGACGTCTGACATCTGACGTCTGACATCTATTTCCAAGCAAAGGAGAATCACATGACCGGAAAAGAATTAGCAAACAAAATTGCGGCAGCAGCGGCGGACAAAAAAGCCCGTGACATCCTGCTGCTGAACATGGAAGGCCTGTCCACCGTGACGGACTACTTCATGATCTGCTCTGCCCCCAGCAATACCCAGGTTCGGGCCATTGCGGACGGCATAGAAGACAAACTGGCAGAACAGGACATCCTGCCGAAGCACAAAGAAGGCTACAGCGAAGGCAGCTGGGTCCTGCTGGACTACGGCGACTGCGTAGCCCATATCTTCCGGGAAGTAGAACGGGACTTCTACAACCTGGAACAGCTGTGGGCTGACGCTCCCAGCGAACCCTACACAGAAGAACCGGAGGCCCAGGCATGAGAACTCGTGGTCCTGTAACGGTCAAGACCGTGGGCAAATACCGGGTAGGCGACGTCGTAGACCTGAAGGTGCTGCGGGAAAACGAATCCGGTGCCTTCCTGGACGCCGGTACCGGCAACACGGATGATGACTTCCTGCTGCACAAAAATCAGCAGACCAGCCCCGTCCACATCGGAGACACTGTAAAGGTCTATCTGTACCTGGACACCAAAGGCCGTATGACCGCCAGTATGAAGCTGCCCAAGATGCGGGAAGGCCAGCTGGGCTATGTAAAAGTCCTGACCGTCAACAAGAACGGCGGTTTCGTAGACATCGGCGCCGAACGGGGCGTGTTCCTGCCCTACAGCGAAATGCGGGGCCACGTGAGCCCGGGCCAATTAGTCTGGGTGCGTCTGTACCGGGATAAAAGCGGCCGGCAGGCCGTGACCATGCGGGTGGAAGAAGACCTGCAGAAAGCCAGCAAACCTGCGGAAAACGTAAAGGTAGGCGACGAACTGACGGGTACCGTGTATAATATCGTGGACGCCGGCTTCTTCATCTTCACCAAGGAGCGTTATATCGCCTTCATCCACCGCAGCGAAGTCAAAGGCGGCCGCCTGGACTTCGGCCAGAAGGTAACAGGCCGGGTCACCTTCGTCCGGGAGGACGGGCGCCTGGACATGTCCCTGCGGGAAGTGAAGGAAAAAGCCATGCTCACTGATGGGGACCGGATCCTGTACCTGTTGGAGAAGCGCAACGGCACCATGCCCTACGGCGATGCTACCCCTCCGGAGATCATCCGAGATGTGTTTGATATTTCCAAAGCAGCCTTCAAACGGGCCCTGGGCGGCCTCATGAAGGAAGGCTACATCAAACAGGAAGACGGCTGGACCACCCTGATTCGCAAACTGGAGCCCAAGGCGGCTGATAAGCCCGAAGAAAAAAAGCCTTGACAATCTTTTAGCCGTATCATATAATAAACAAGTCTCTGGGGGCATAGCTCAGCTGGGAGAGCGCTTGCATGGCATGCAAGAGGTCAGGAGTTCGATCCTCCTTGTCTCCACCAATTTCAAATTCAAAAAGCTGTGAAAATGGATATCATTTTCACAGCTTTTTCTTTATAATAGCGAAGAGGCGCCTGCGGCGGGCAAGGGAAGATGACAGATGACAGATGATAGAACCTGTTGTCGGGGGTTAGAAACCTGCTTGTCATTTGATATTGTCACTGATGTTGGGCAGAGTCCAGTCGCCCCCGCGAGGGGGAGAGGGCCAGCGTAGCTGGCGAGGGGGTAGTGCAGAGCACCACTCGCACTACCGTCTAACGTCGCATCCAAATTATCAGTTATTCAAGTATAAAAAGGAGGTCCATCTCATGACCAATTGCATCATTGTAGGCCTGGGCGGCTTTGTAGGAGCAGTCTGCCGGTATCTCATCGGTCTCCTGCAAGTCAGTGCTGCAGGAGGCTTTCCTGTAAAGACGTTTGTCATCAATATAGTTGGTTCCTTCGTTATAGGCATAGTGACGGCTATGGGAGCCCGGCACAATTTGTCCCCACAAGGCATCCTGTTCTTGAAGGTAGGCTTCTGCGGTGGTTTTACTACCTTCTCTTCTTTTGCTCTGGAAAACCAGATCCTGCTGAATAAGGGCGAGACCGGTACGGCCCTGCTGTATATGGTGCTGAGCCTGGCTCTGGGCATTGGAGCCGTGCTGCTGGGAGAGAGGATAGTTGGGTGACGGGACTGAGGCAAAGATGATAGATGACAGATGATAGAACTTGTTATCAGGGGTTAGAAACCTACTTGTCGTAAGCAGCCATTCATCCGTAGGGGCGCCCCAGAGCGTAGCGGCGGTGCGCCCGTTAAAAATGTTGAATAGCCTGGATGCGGGTTTGCCGCCGGGGCCTGCAGCCCCTCTGGAAAACCCCTACGGTGTGGAATATGAAAGTTATTTGTGGTTTGTCGTACTAGCATGAATCTTCAGTGTATAATAAACTTTAAAGAAGGTGATTTTACCCATGGACATACTGGACATCATGAAAAGCAAGAAACCCTATTGCGCCGGGTATGAGGTTATGCCGGCAAAAATGCTGGAGCGGGCTAAGGAATTGTGTTGGGAGTATAACCGGACCGGTCCGAAGGAGAAAGAGAAACGGCAGTCTCTGCTGCAGGAACTGCTGGGGGACTGGAATCCACAAGTCTTCATTGAGCCGGATTTCCATTGCGATTATGGCTTCAATATCCATATGGCGGGATTTGTGTTCATCAACTACAACTGCGTCATCCTGGATACATCCCCTGTATATATCGGTAAGAATGTCTTCATAGCCCCGGGTGTCTGCCTGGCCTGCGCCAGCCATCCTATCGACGCCCGGCAGCGGGCAGAAGGCATAGAGATCAACGAACCCATCACAATTTCGGATGACGTGTGGCTGGGAGCCAATGTGACGGTCTGTGGCGGCGTGACCATTGGTCCTCGCAGTATTATCGGTGCCGGCAGCGTGGTGACAAAGAATATTCCGGCTGATGTAGTGGCTGTTGGCAATCCCTGCCGGGTTCTCAGGAAGGTCACGGAACAGGATAAGGTGGAAGTGACAGTGAAGAGGATTGAACGGTAAAAAAGGAGACAAATCCATGACGACTATAAAAGAAATCTGCCTGCAGGAGAAAGGAACAGATCCCTTCGTCATTGCTTGCCGGCTTATGGATGAAGCGAGCATTCCCATGCATGGTCCTATCCATCATTTCATAGACGGAGCGGCCTTTATGACGGCTCTCCATAATGCAGGGGTATCCTTTGATTTGGCGAAAGGGCTGGATGAACTGCTGAACCGGTCCGAACATATGCCCGGAGCCATCTGCGGCATGTGGGGCGTGTGCGGTTCTGCAGCTTCTCTGGGAGCAGCCTTAGCCATCATCCATGGTACGGGACCCTTGTCGGATAACGAATTCTATAGTGACAATCTCCGGCTCACGTCCCGGATCCTGGCAGCAGAAGCAGAAATCGGGGGACCTCGCTGCTGCAAACGCAACTGCTTTACGGCCCTGAAAATCGGCACTGCATTTATAAAGGAAAGCTATGGCATTACCCTGCCCTTGTCCGTCATTCATTGCAAATACCATGAGAATAACGCCCAGTGCCTTGGAAAAAGATGCCCATATAGGGAAAGATGATGAGATTCCTGCCAGCGTAATCTCTTGATTGAAAAGGACCTTGGATACGTTTGTGATCCAAGGTCCTTTTGCTATACTTTCCCTAAATCAGCCCACTGATATCCAGCTCGTGATAGACCGTCCCATCCAGTTCCTTCCATTGGATGAGTCCGTTATCCATCACCATGTAGCCGTGAGGGGAATCCTCTTTGGGCAGGGCAACGGAACCGGGATTCAAGTAAAGGTTGGCATTGCCCAGGGGCTTCCAGGCCGGGACATGGGTGTGACCATGGAGCAGGATGTCGCCGGGCTGCAGAGGCGGCAGATTGGCTTCATTGAAATTATGGCCATGGGTGGCGAAGACAAGACGATTTCCTATACAGAAGATGGCGTACTCCGCCATAATGGGAAATTCCAAAACCATCTGGTCCACTTCCGCCTCGCAATTCCCACGGACACAGAAGATGGACTGCTTCCGGGCGTTCAGCATGCGGATTACATCTTTGGGACTGTACGCTTTTGGCAGGTCATTCCGGGGACTATGATAGAGGATATCCCCCAACAACAGCAGACGGTCAGCCCGTTCCCGGTCAAAAGCATCTAACATAGCACGGCAGTAGAAAGCTGAGCCGTGGATATCTGACGCAATCATAAGTTTCATGAGTTCGAACCCCTCCTTACAGATTACTTGTAACCAGTATAGCATGGAATTGGCATGGATTTTCGGGTAGATAATCGTTGTTAAAATAGACGGCCGAATCCAGCTAAAGAAGAACGGCCATGTTGGAGAGGAAATCTCTGGCCTGGCCGGTTTTTATTTGTTTTGCACGTAATATCTCCTTACGCAGTCAATAAATTGATGTTCGTGGTGGGTCAGGTATGTGTCCCGCTTGTAAATCAGGTT
>OMUE01000056.1 GCA_900314165.1 uncultured Acidaminococcus sp. | reverse complement strand
ATTGTGTTAGAATGGATGTGATCCATAGTGATTGCTCCTTTGTTGATGATTTCTCCAAAACCATTTTAACATGAAGCTTCACTATGGATTTTTATTTTTTGATTAACTGTTCAAGTTCATTTTACAACTGACCAATTTTTGTTAGGAGGAATTTTTGTGAGAGTTGGTATTTTAAAAGACGTAAAACAAGGGGAATATCGCGTAGTAGCTACGCCTGCCGAGGTCCATTCCATTGTTCATGATGGGCATGAAGTCTGGGTTCAGAAAGATGCAGGGGATGCTGCCGGGTTCCCGGATGCAGCTTATGTGGAAGCAGGAGCTAAAATCGTAGACGATGCAAAGACCATCTATGGGGAATGTGATTTCGTAACGAAGGTTAAGGAATTCACTCCCGACGAATTTCCTCTGATCCGCGAAAATCAGATTCTGTACGCCTGTGTTCATCCTGCAGCTCACCCGGAGGAAGTCCAGGCGTTGCTGGATAGCAAATGCATTTCCTTCTCTGCAGAAGACTGCCACCGGTATGGCTCTCCTAACTGCGAAGCGGCCGGTAAATGCGGCGCCCTCATGGGACTGTGGTCCATGCTTTCCATCAACGGAGGCAAGGGCAAATGCGTAAATGGCCTGGGCGGTGCTCCTGGCATTAACGCCCTTGTTCTGGGTGCCGGTACTGTAGGCCGTGCCTGCATCGGGTTCCTGCATGCTCTGGGTGCTCATGTAACCGTGATGGACGTAAATATCGGTGTGCTCCGTGACGTGGGCAAACAGTTCAATGAAGAAGTGGATACCATGATTTCCAACCGGTACAATCTGATCAAAGAACTGCCTCATACGGATGTGGTGTACAACTGTGTACGGTGGCCGAAAGACGCCAAGGAAGCTATGATTACCCGGGAAATGGTCCGCTCTATGGAAAGAGGGTCCGTCATCGTGGATATTTCCAACGACGAAGGAGCTATTGAAACGTTCCATGAAACCACTCACGAAAACCCCATCTATATTGAAGAGGGCGTAGTCCATTATTGCGTCAGCAACATTCCCGGGGCTATTGCCCAATCCACTTCTATTTCCTACGCTGCTTCCCTGCTGCCGCACTTCCGTTCTATCCTGAACAATGGCATTGCAGAAGCCTGCGCACGGGATGGCTTCCTGCGTCGTTCCCTGACTACGTACAAAGGCTATCTGACTCACGAAGAAACCAGTGGTATCCAAGGCCGTCCCTGGATCCGTCCGGAAACTATCCTGGGCCTGGAAGGCCGCAAAGACTTGGACTACGCACCTGCTGCAACCCGTACGAAGTCCAATAACTTCATTACTTTGAAATAATCTGACTGGAAAGAAGGCGGTACTCATGATTACCGACATAATGGTTGACTTTGCATTTGCGTCCCTATTCATCATGATAGGACAATTATTACGGGCCAAGGTGGTTCTTATCCAAAAATACTTTGTGCCGGCCAGCATGATTGGCGGCTTTATTGCTTTGGCTCTAGGTAAACAAGGTCTGAATATCCTGCCCTTTACGAAGTACATCTCTTCCTACCCTGGGGTATTGATCATCCTGATTTTCTCCTCTGTAGGGATCAACGGCTTTTCGTTTTCCAAGACAGCCTTTAAGAAAGAAATGACCCGTGTGGGATCCTATTTCTCTTATAAGGTCCTGGCTCAGGCCATTCAATTCGCCTTTGGGCCTCTGTTCTCCATCCTGGTCATTTCCAGCCTCTTCCCGGAAATCAACAACGGGTTTGGACTGCTGCTGGCTGCCGGCTTTTCCGGTGGTCACGGTACCGCAGCTGCCGTAGGCTCTGCTTTTGCCCGCCTGGGCTTTGCCGATGCTCAGGATATCGGCATGACCTGTGCTACGGTGGGCATCTTGGCCGGTATTTTCGGCGGCCTGTTCTTCATCAAAATCGGGACGAAACGGGGCTGGACAAAATACATTTCCAGCTTCCAATACATCTCCGGTGACCTGAAGACCGGCCTCGTTCCGAAAGAACACAGAAAGAGCATGGGTGCAGAAACTACGTCTTCCGTGGTCCTGGATCCTCTGGCCTGGCACCTGGCTGTCATGCTGCTGTGCTCCGGCGCCGGTGTGCTCATCAATAAACAGATCTTCACCCGTACAGGCCTGGATCTGCCCAACTATCTGCTGGCCTTCCTGGTAGGTATTGCCGTATTCCTGATTTTCCGCAAGACCGGGGCAGGCAGCTACGTGGATGAAAACGTCATCAACCGGATTGCTGGTACGGCTACGGACTATCTGGTATTCTTTGGCATTGCCTCCGTCAAGATTGCCGTTATCGTAAAATACGCTGTGCCTCTGGCTCTGCTGCTCCTGTGGGGCATGGTCATCGTCATCCTGACCCTGATCTACTTTGGCGGTGCTATGAACAAGGGCAGCTGGTTTGAACGGTCCTTGTTCGTGTACGGCTATTCCACCGGCGTATTCGCCATCGGCTTTATCCTGCTGCGTATCGTGGACCCGGAAAACAAGTCCAAGACCCTGAACGATACGGCCTTTGCTGCGCCCTTTACGACTCCTGCAGAAATGTTCGCCTGGTCCATGGGCCCCATGATGTTGCTGAACGGCCAGCATTGGCAGTTCATTGCCCTGTATGTGGCTATCTTTGCTGCCTGCATCATTGGCAACAAGGTACTGGGCTGGTGGTGGTGGAAGGAACCGCTGGATCGCCCGGCTGAAGGGGAAGATTAACAGAGTAAAGAACTGTGAAATTTACATTTTCACAGTTCTTTTTTATTTGTATAATATTATCAGATTACTCGCACGAAGGAAGGCCATAGCCATGAAAGTCTTTAAAGCTGCTTATAAAGTGGTCCGGAAAAATTCACCGGATATCTATAAAGGATTTGGATTCCAACATCTGTCAGATGCTACCCAGTATTATGTGCATCCGGATAACCAGTCTTATAAAGGTACGACGACGTTGTGCCAGCCCATCGGGGAGGCTGTAATCCTGTTTACAACCCTGCTCCAGTCCATTCTGAAAGGGGAGCCCCTGGGGGATTACTATATGAGCGACGACCGGGACGAGGTGTTCCTTGCAATAAAGGTTCCTGAGGAATACCGGACCAACGGGGTCGTGGCTGATTCTGTGTATGAATACAGAGCCCGGGCACATGGCCTGCAGGTAGCTGTAGGAGCCTATGACCAGAATGGCCGCTGGTTCCCTGGAGACATGGACAAACTGCAGGTGTTCTACAAGCTGCTTCCCGTGTTCATGGTATTGCTGGCTCGGGAAATGGAGATGAACCAGGACTTCCGGACCCTGGTAGATGGTTTTGTGGACCAGCCGGCTGCGGATACCTTTGTGAATATCCACGAAGACTTTTACCAGAACCATAAACTGGACGATTTTGCCTTGGATTACACGGATCTGTCTGACGTGGATACGGAGGGCATGCACTCCTGCTCGGAAAGCTACCAGGTTATCCGGGAAAATAAAGCGCAGACGGGAAAACCTGCCAAAGCGCCTATTGTGCCTTTCCCCGGTGAGGCCTTTACCCAGGAGCAGAAAACGTATATTCCTCATCTCCCGGCGGAATTCGTGATGCCGGAAAACCTGCAGAGCGTGTGCAACGCCGTAGCTGCAGGAGATATGCTGGCTGTCCTGTTCCATGGGCCTGCGGGCACGGGCAAGACCATGTCCTGCAAGCTGGTAGCCCAGGCTATCGGGCTGCCCATTCTGGATACGATTAACTGTACGGAAAATCTGGACGAATTCGTGCTGGGCAAGTTTATCCCCCAGGACGACAAGATTGTCTTTAAAGAAAGCTACGTAACGAAGGCCATCCAGGAAGGGGGCGCAGTAGTCTTTGAGGAAATCAACTTTGCGAAGCCCCAGCATCTGGCCTTCCTGAATTCCCTGTTGGACGATAATGGCTTCGTGCGTCTGGACAACGGGGATATAGTCCGGCGGAACAAGAACTTTCGCTTTTTCGCTACCATGAACCTGGGCTATTTCGGAACGAAGGAACTGAACCAGGCCCTGTACAACCGGTTCAACGGAATTATAGAAGTGGCAGCTCTCAGCGATGAGGCTATTGCCCGGATGCTGAAGGCACGGGTACCGGAATGCACGCCCTTTGTGGATAAGATTTTAGGTGTGTACCATAAACTGAAAAAGAAAATCGAGGCAGAAGAGCTGGATGTGGTCATTTCCCCACGGAACCTGGAAAATTGGGCTAGATTGGCCAAATACGACGGCTATATGAAGGCTGCAGAGGCTACAATCGTGCCCATTGCCAAGTGCGACCGGTCCCTGGAGAATACCATCCGGGGCATCCTGATGCTGTACAAATGGCATAAATAAAGAGAACCCTTTAGGAGGACCCTATGGAAAAAGAAGCGAGAAAACTGCTGGATCAGTTCCAGTGTGAATATAATCGGGAACTGGAAGAAAATTTTGCCAAGACTCTGGCAGAAAATGAAAGAGTCAGGCTGTTTTTCATTAATGGGAATGGAGCGTGTACGGACGGCCGGAACATAATGGTGGATCCTGCAGCAGACGAATTGTTCTGCGACACTACGGCACTGGAGAAGCTTCGAAAGTTCCTGAATTGGCCGACTGTGGTGTTTGCAGATCCCTGGAATGTACTGCGGCTTGTGACCCGGTCTCAGACCATCCACGAGTGCCTGCACCTGCTGTACTCGGATTTTCCGCTGCCGGCGTTCCAAGATCCCCAGTGCAATACGAAGAACAAAAAGAAAGTCATGGGGCAGATTGCCAATATCATAGAGGACTGCTACATAGAGTCCGTGGGCTGCAGCGTATATGACAATATGGAATTGTTCCTGAAATTCGGCCGCCTCCATCACCTGTTTGCGTCACATCCGGATACGGATACTGCTACCCAGATCATGGAGCCGGAAAAACTACAACAGCAGTGGAAAGACCCGGAAAAGAGAAAACAGGAAATAGAAAAGATGCTCCTGCTTCTGGACTACCTGAACTATATGGGGACCCTGATCTTGTACCCTATGGTGAAGCAGGGAGAGCCCTCTGAAGCATTAAAACCCTATGTGGAGAAGACTAAAGACCTGTTTTTCCAGGGCACGATGGCGCCTTCTCCCAAGGAACGGTATGCCTACGCTCAGAAAATCTACCAAATCCTCCTGCCCCTGATTCCGGACGATGGGTTGGATATTCCCCATACGAAGCTGGATGACCTGCTCAGTGATCCTAAGACCCATGAAGGGAATACGAGCCCCGGCGGGGAATCCCATGAAGGCCGGACTCAGGTGGTGACCGTCCACTTGTTTACGAATTCGGATGGCAGTCCCAGGGACGAGGGGGTACCTTTGGAACAGCTTATGGCGGAGCTGGAGAAATTCGCCCGGGAAAAGGAGGCTGCCCTGCTCATCGTACTGGATCCGGGAAAATTCCTGAAATTTACAGGGAGCCAGTATGACTGTTCTGCATTGCATAGGGACATCCATATTAATGAAAACCATCCAAAAATTGATATGAATCTCCGCAAAGCCTATCAAAACATCTTCCATAAATATAAAATCAACATTCATTCTTATAACAGCCGATTTGTACAGCTGCTGCGGGCTAAGGTGCCCAGCCGGGAGGATAAGTACCTGTTCGGCAGCGGTATTTCTTCCCGGATGCTGGGAGACCCGAAAAAACGCTATTGGTACCGGCAGGTGGAAGGCATGGACGTACCGGACATGGCCATCCTGCTGCTCATCGACGGGTCCGGTTCTATGTACGGTCCCAGAGTGCAGGCGGCCCGGGAGGCATCGGTCATTTTGCATGAAGTGTTGAAGGATCAGGGCCTGACTCATGCCATCGTGGAGCACAGAGCCACCTATGACAAACCAGAAGTGGATATGAATGTGCTGGTGGATTTTGCCGGGCGGGATCAGGAAAAGTACAACCTCATGCAGGTGGATGCCTATGGCAACACCCGTGACGGCCTGGCCCTGTTTTGGGCAGAACGGTATCTGCACCAACAGACCTCTAATGAGTATAAGCTCCTGATCGTCCTGTCCGATGGGGTACCGGAACATGCCTATGACGAGTATTATCCTCCTGTTTCTACAAAGGATACGGCTAATGCCGTAAAGAAGATTATGAAGCGGGGAACGGATATTGTGGCGGTATCCCTGGATGAAGAGGATTCCTTTGACTGCTATGACTGCCTGAAAGAAATCTACCCGAACCTGATCGGTTGCAACGACCTGACTAGGCTCACAGGGCAGCTGTTGGGCGTCATTGCAAGGCTGCTGTAAAAGGCTTGGATAAAAGCGAAGAGCGAAGAGGTATGAGCGAAGAGAGGTAAGAAATGCCATATAATCCTGAAAAACAATATGATTTGTATGCCATTCTGCAGAAGGCAGAAGCAGGCGACAGGGATGCCATGCTGGAGGCAGTTAATCTCATGGCTGTGGAAGGCTATGCGGAAGACGATGAGACGGGGGATATTCGGGAAAAATACGTCCGCTATCTGACCATTCTGGCGGAGCAGGGCTGTTCGGATCCGGATAGCCAAACAGAGGCCCGGATTATGCTGGGAGAAGTGTATGCCAGGGGAAAATTTGTAGCCAGGGATGGGGTTAAGGCCTTACAGCTGTACCAATCTGCCGCAGAGGACGGAGCCCTTGTGGCTTGGGAATGTATAGGGGATATGTACTATCTTGGCTATGGGGTTACCCAAAACTATAAGAAAGCCCATGCTTATTATATGAAAGCCGGAAGGAGTATTCAGAATGGCAGCCATACCCTCAGTACCTGGTATCGCCTGGGAGAGATGTACCGGCAGGGCCTTGGGGTAAAGCAGAATCTTGACAAAGCTTTGGCTTGTTATAGCAAGGCTTTGGATGATGCAGAGGCTGGGTTCCCCGATGATTTCGATATGCCCTGCCTGCTGCGCTATGCCCAGCTTGTGCTGCAGGGTGTGGCAGAAGTAGAAGGTAAGGACAATATGGAAGCTATCTGGCATGGGCTGGAAGACATCCGGGATTATTACAGGAGACATCCGGAGGAATTAGCAGAAATAGAGATGCCTTCCGTAGAACTGGACCAGTTGGTAGAAGCTGCCAGGAAGCACTGGGAAGAGATGCCGGAGAATGGAAATACTTGAAAAATTAAATAACTACCCATCTAGATATTCAAATTTGGTATAGTAAACAAACAACTCCTAAAAAGTATTGTAATAATACACAAACAGAGTATACTGATAACTGAAAAAGGCCGGAATACATTATACAATACACACAGCTTGAAAGGAGTTGGTTGGCATGACAGGTTTGCCTTTAATGATTGTTTTTGTTCTCGCTATCATCATTATGATTGTTGCCATTGCCAAATTTAAGATTCATCCTTTCCTGGCTATCCTGGGGATTTCTGTGATCTTCGGCCTGATCGGCGGTATTCCTCTGGTAAAGACAGGAAAGACCTTGGGCATTGCTGATGTGGTCAGCGCCGGCTTTGCCGGGACGTTTACCAGCATCGGTATCGTCATCATCATGGGGGCTCTCGTAGGGAGTCTGCTGGAAAAGACCGGTGCGGCCTTGAAGATGGCTGACTGCGTCGTCAAGATTGTAGGGAAGAAGAATACGTCTTTGGCAGTCCTGATTATGGGTTGGATTGTGTCCATCCCCGTATTCTGCGACTCCGGTTTCGTTATCCTGAACCCTATCCGCAAAGCACTGGTGAAACGGACCCATGCCAGCGGCGTGGCTACGGCCGTAGCTATGTCCATGGGCCTGTACATTACTCACTGCTTCATTCCTCCTACCCCTGGCCCTATTGCCGCTGCTAATACCATTTATCAGGGCATGAAACTGGAACCGAACCTGATCCTGGTCATTGCCATGGGTGCTGCGGCTTCCATCCTGCCCATGATTGCAGCTTACATTTTTGCCAATTACATCGGGACGAAGGTTCAGACGAAGGAAGAAAAGGCAGAGGCTGCCGAAGGAGAAGCGGAAGTTGCTCAATCCTATGAAGAACTCATTAAGAGCTATGGCCAGCTGCCCAGCGCTTTTATGAGCTTTGCCCCCATTATCATTCCTATTATCCTTATGGCTCTGTCCAGTGCCCTGAACATGGCTGGCAACAATGTGGCCATCGTGAAATTCCTGGGGACTCCTATTGTAGCTATCAGCGTAGGTGTTATTCTGGGCATTATCCTGCTGTTTGGCAGCAATGTAGAAAACAAACAAGATGCCTTCTATGAAATTACGAACGAAACCCTGAAGGTAGCAGGCCCGATCCTGTTCATCACTGCTGCCGGCGGCGTACTGGGCAAGGTCATTGCTTCCACCAGCATGGTGGCCTTTATTAAGGAAAATTCTACTACCTTATCCTCTCTGGGCATCTTCTTCCCGTTCCTGCTGAGCGCAATTCTGAAGACCGCACAAGGTTCCTCTACGGTAGCCATTACCACGACGGCAGGGATTATGGCACCTCTGATGGGGACCTTGGGACTGGGGACTCCGATTCTGGCTGCTGTTACCGTTATCGCTATCGGCGCCGGCGCTATGACCGTATCCCATGCTAACGACTCCTATTTCTGGGTGGTTACGAACTTTGGCGATATGGAAGTGGAAGACGGTTACAAGACTCAGACCTTGGGTACCTTGGTCACCGGCATTGCAGCCATTATTAACGTGTTTATCATTTATATGATCGTGAAGTAAGTTTGCAATAAAAAAGAACCGCAGAGATGCGGTTC
>OMUE01000202.1 GCA_900314165.1 uncultured Acidaminococcus sp. | reverse complement strand
AACGGGGCGGCCGTGGTGCTCGCAGAGGAGATTGATGAACACGAAAGGTACTTCCTCGGAAGTACCTTTTTTTGTTTAGAGGTGAAAGAATTTTGAGTATACTGGAACAAAGCCTTCGGCAGCTGGTGGCGGCTTCCCCTCTGTGGCAGCCCCGCACCAAGGTCATAGCCGCTTGTTCAGGCGGGGCGGATTCCCTGTGCCTGACGGATGTGCTGGCCTCCCAGGGTGAGGAGGATGACGTGCAGGTCATCGTCGTCCACGTCCAGCATCATCTCCGGGGCGACGAAGCAGAGCGGGATGCCCAGGCTGTAGAAGACTATTGCAGCAGCCGCGGCCTGACCTTTATGCGTAGGGATGTAGATCCTCAGGCTCTGGCAGCAGCCCAAGGCCTTTCCCTGGAAGAAGCGGCCCGGAAGCTGCGGTATGAAGCCTTGGAACAATGCCGTCAACAGGAAGGGGCCCAGGCCATTTTCCTGGCTCACCATATGGACGACCAGGCAGAGACTGTGCTGTTGAACCTCCTGCGGGGCGCAGGTACCCGAGGCCTTCGTGGTATGCTGCCGGTGAACGGCTATCTGGCCAGACCTTTCCTGTCCGTCAGCCGCCGGGACACAGAAGCCTACTGCGAAGAAATGGGCCTGTTGTATGTAACGGACAGTTCCAATACGGACCTGGCCATAAAACGGAACTGGGTGCGGCTGAAACTGCTGCCGCTTCTGGCTACCCAGAACCCCCGCATCAAAAAGCAGCTGGCACAGGCCGCCAGCCTGGCTGCCAGCGATGAAGCCTATCTGGAAAGACAGGCCCGCCGCTACATCGACGCCTATGGGCGGGATGTATTCGGTACCTTTGATATCAAAGTTGAAACGGACTTCCAGAACCTGCCCCTTTGCCTCAAGACCCGGATCATCCGGATCCTTGTCAGGGAAGCAGGAGGACAGGAACTGAGTTTTGACCACGTGCATAATGTACTGGCCATGATCGATAAGGGCGTGGGGAATAAAGCCCTGGACGTACCCGGTCAGGTACGGCTTATCTATCTCAATGGACGACTGATGGTCGGCAGGAATGAACGTTCCCGTCAGCAGGAACGGGAAGAAAAATTAGCAAAGAAGGAGCAGCAGAGATATGCAAGTAAAGCTTGAAGAGAATCTGGAGAAAATCTTAATTGACGAAAAGACCCTGAAAGCCCGCATTGCGGAATTAGGGGCACAGATCAGCAAAGATTACGAAGGGGAAGAACTGGTCGTAGTGTGTCTGCTGAAAGGCGCAGCCTATTTTGCTACAGAACTGACCCAGCACATTACCGTGCCCATGCGCATTGATTTCGTAAAGGCCTCTTCCTATGGCTCCGGCACCAAGAGCACCGGCAAGGTGGATATCCAATACGATACCAGCCGCAACGTAGCCGGCAAGAACGTGCTGCTGGTGGACGATGTCATCGATACGGGCCTGACCCTCCGGGAAGTCAGCGAACTGTTTGACCACCGGAACCCCAAGAGCCTGAAAGTAGCCGTCATGTTGGACAAGAAGGAACGGCGTCTTGTAAAGATGCTGCCCCATTATGCCGGCTTTGTCATTCCCGACGAATTTGTGGTAGGCTATGGCCTGGATTACGACGAAGAATATCGGAACCTGCCCTACATCGGCATCCTGAAGCGTTCCGTCTACGAAAAATAAATACTAAAAAACAACCGTAGGGGCTTGCCAGAGCGAAGCGGCGGTAAGCCCTGCCTTGTCAGGCAAGAAAGGAGCCCTTTGTGAGTAAATTTTTCCGCAACCTGGTGTTTTATTTACTCATCGTCATTCTGGGCGTCTGGATCTACGACTATTACAATGCCTCCAGCACGCCTAAAAACGAGATGAGCTATAGCAACTTTATGAAAGAAG
Source organism: uncultured Acidaminococcus sp. (assembly GCA_900314165.1). Next base: position 5,358 of record OMUE01000202.1, on the reverse strand, counting down.
TCCAACAGGACGACGTGAAGTCCGTTACCATCGTGGACAATTCCGTCATCCGGGGCAAACTGAAAAACGGCGCCGCCTTTACCACCATCGCCCCCCGGGACGAAAAAATGGTGGATACCCTCCGGGCCCGTGACGTAGAAATCAAGGCCGAACTGCCTCCTCAACCCTCCATGCTCAGCAATGTCCTCAGCTCCCTGCTGCCCATGGTGGTTATCGTGATCCTGTGGTTCTTCATGATGAACAATGCCCAGGGCGGTGGCAGCCGGGTCATGAACTTCGGCAAGAGCAAAGCCAAGCTGTACGGCGATGGCAAGAGCAAGGTGACGTTCAAAGACGTAGCCGGTGCCGACGAAGCCAAGCAGGAACTGGAAGAAGTGGTAGAATTCCTGCGGGCGCCCCAGAAATACAACCAATTAGGGGCTAAGATCCCCAAAGGCGTACTGCTGTACGGCCCTCCCGGCACAGGTAAAACCCTGCTGGCCAAGGCTGTAGCCGGGGAAGCCGGCGTGCCTTTTTTCAGCATCAGCGGTTCCGACTTCGTAGAAATGTTCGTAGGCGTAGGCGCTTCCCGTGTCCGTGACCTGTTCGAACAAGCGAAGAAGAACGCTCCCTGTATCGTATTCATCGATGAAATCGATGCCGTAGGTCGTCAGAGAGGCGCAGGCCTCGGCGGCGGCCACGACGAAAGAGAACAGACCCTGAACCAACTGTTGGTAGAAATGGACGGCTTCGGGGCCAACGAAGGCATCATCATGATCGCCGCTACGAACCGTCCGGATATCCTGGATCCGGCTCTGCTGCGGCCCGGCCGTTTTGACCGGCAGATCGTGGTGGACAAACCGGATATCCGTGGCCGTAAAGCCATCCTGCTGGTCCATACCAAGGGCAAACCTATGGCCCAGGACGTGGACCTGGACGTAATGGCCCGCCGGACTCCCGGCTTTACCGGTGCTGATCTGGCCAACCTGGTGAATGAAGGGGCCCTGCTGGCTGCCCGCAATAACCAGATTGCCATTACCATGAGCAATATGGAAGAAGCCGCAGAAAGGGTCATGATGGGACCGGAACGGAAGAGCCGGGTCATCACCGACGAAGAAAAGAAACTGACGGCCTACCATGAAGGTGGCCATACCCTGGTGGGCATGCTGCTGAGCCATACGGACCCTGTCCACAAAGTTACGATTATTCCCAGAGGCCGCGCCGGTGGCTATACCCTGAGCCTGCCCAAGGAAGACCGGTACTATGCAACCCGCAGTGAAATGCTTGATGAACTGAAAGTCCTGCTGGGTGGCCGTGTAGCCGAGGCCCTGGTACTCCATGAGATTTCCAGTGGTGCCAGCAATGACCTGCAGCGTGCTACGGAACTGGCCCGCCAGATGACCTGCGAATACGGCATGAGCCAGGTGCTGGGGGCTGTGACCTTCGGCCATCGTCAGGAACAGGTATTCCTGGGCCGCGATATCGGCCGGCAGAATGACTACAGCGAGAAAGTCGCTGCTGAAATCGACAGCGAAATCCGCCGCTTTATCGATGAAGCCTACGAAGGTACGGTGAAGCTGCTCAGCGACAATATGGACAAGCTTCACCTGATTGCCCAGGCCCTGATAGAACGGGAGACCCTGGAAGGTCACGAAATCGAAGAGCTGCTGAAATACGGCCATATCCTGGAAAAAGGCGAAAATCCGGACCAGGAGTCTCAAAAGCCTGCTGACGGAACCCCGATCCCTGTGGATCCGGAACCTGCTGCAGAACCCGTAGAAGCTCCTGCAACCGAACCTATCCAGGAAGAGGCTCCTCAGCCCTTAGAATAGCCTGAAGAACTCCATAAAAAATAATGTCCGCCTCGGCGGCATTATTTTTTGGATTTAACGTTAACCAAACTTTTAGATAGGGAAACGAAATTCCCTCTTGAAAGGAGCACCTATCTTCATGCGGAATGCGATTTTACAAATCCTGAAAGAAAAATCCCCGGAACCCGTTTCCGGCGAAGACTTGGCCCAAAAACTGGGCATTACCCGTACTGCCGTCTGGAAACACATCCAGGCTCTGAAAAAAGAAGGCTACCAGATTGAAGCCTTTACGAAAAAAGGCTACGTGCTCACCGGCGTTCCCGACAAACTGTTGCCGGCAGAAATCGGCCAGCACCTGCACACGGAATTCATCGGCCGCCGCATTGCCTATGAAGAATCCATCAACTCTTCTAACGAAGTCCTGAAAAAACTGGCTTCCCAGGGTGCAGCGGACGGCACTGTTTGTGTAGCCGAAGAACAAACCGGCGGTAAGGGCCGGCTTCGTCGGGGCTGGTTTTCTCCCAAAGGGAAGGGCCTGTGGTTCTCCGTGCTGCTGAAGCCTACGTTCCTGCCCCAGGACGCTCCTCAAATGACCCTGCTCAGCGCCGTTGCTGTAGTCCGGGCCATCCGGGAAGTGTGCCACGTAGACGCCCAGATCAAATGGCCTAACGATGTGCTGCTCAGCGGCCGCAAACTGGTAGGCATCCTGACGGAAATGAGCGCCGAATTCGGCCATATCAATTACCTGGTGGTAGGTATCGGCATCAACGTCTGCGTACCCAAGGACATGGTTCCTGAAGACCTGCGGGACTCCGCCGTGTCCATTGAAGATGTGACCGGCTCCCACGTGGATCGGGCCGTCCTGCTGGGCAAGGTCCTGGACTACATGGAAGAGTATTACAAGATCGCCTGCCGGGAAGGCTTTGCCCCCATCTTTGAACAGTGGCGCCAGTATTCTGCCACTCTGGGAAAACAGGTGAAAGTCATCTCTCCGGACAAGACCTACATCGGCACTGCTGTGGACATCGATAGCACCGGCGCCCTCCTGGTCCGCAAAGAGGACGGCACCGTAGAAACCGTCCTGGCCGGCGACGTCTCCATCAGGCCGGCCCAGGGAAAAGGGAAGTACGCCTAAGCCGGAATTTCCCCTTGAATCTCAAGTTTCCTTTGATATAATTAAATCGCTTATAGCCAGCCAATCCTGTCATCCCCGTAGGGGAGGGGGACCATCCGTTAGGATGGTGGTGGGGCCGTGCAGAGCACTCTAACCCCTAACCCCTAATCCCTAATCCCTAATCCCTAATCCCTAATCCCTAATCCCTAATCCCTAATCCCTTTACTCCTAACCCCTTTATCCCTAATCCCTTTACTCCCGCTGGCAAAAAAATCCTTGGAGGTAAGAACCATGTTAATGGTAATGGACGTAGGCAACACGAACATCGTAGCAGGTGTGCATGACGGCACCAACTGGCTGGCACACTGGCGCATCGGCAGCAACCGGAACCGGACTTCTGATGAGTTCGGCATCTTCCTGGCCAGCATGTTCAATTACAGCGGCCTGAATACGAAGGATATCGACAGCATCATTATCTCTTCCGTAGTGCCGCCCCTGTTGGTTCCTCTGTGCAACATGTGCCGCCGCTACTTTGGCATCGTACCTTTTGTAGTCACGTCTAAAATCAAAACTGGCCTGAAGCTGGATTACGATGATCCCAACCAAATCGGTGCCGACCGCATCGTCAACGCTGTAGCTGCGCACCAGAAATACGCTGACAAAGGCAACCTGATCATCATCGACTTCGGTACGGCTACCACGTTCTGCGCCCTGACTCCGGATGCAGAATACCTGGGCGGCGCCATCGCTCCGGGCATCGGCATTTCCACAGAAGCCCTGTTCCAGAAAGCTGCTAAACTGCCCAGAATCGAACTGGTGAAACCCAGCCAGACCATTTGCCGGGATACGGTTCGGGCTATGCAAAGCGGCGTCATCTTCGGCTTCGTAGGCCAAATGGATGGCATTATTAATAGAATGAAGAAAGAACTGAATGGCCAGGCTTTCGTCATCGCCACCGGCGGTTTCGGCAACCTTATGGCCAGCGAATCCGACCAGGTAGACGTAGTGGAACCATTTTTGACGTTGGAAGGGTTACGGATTTTGCATGAGATGAATAAATAACTTTGTAACGACGGACGCACGGGAGTCTCAAATCTACTTTGAGACTCCCTTACGACGGCCGACGGACGAAAAAACGTTATAGGTAGACACCAGGCTTTTAGCCTGGTGTCACGTGTCTCTGGAATTAAATGCGATGAATAGCTTTATGAATAATTTTCCAATCATTTTAGCTCCTATGGCTGGAGTGACTGATCTGCCATTTAGAAAAATCTGCCGCGAACTGGGAGCAGATTATACGGTCTCCGAAATGGTTAGCGCTAAGGCGTTACTCTATAAAAATCAAAAGACTTTTGCTATGTTAGAAATTGCCCCTAGCGAGCATCCAACGGCCATCCAACTCTTTGGTTCTGTTCCTTCTGAAATCGCGGCTGCGGCAAAGATTGTCCAATCCTACGGCGCCGACATGATTGACTTCAATATGGGCTGCCCGGTTCACAAAATCGTAGCCAACGGGGAAGGCTCCGCCCTCATGAAGGACCCGGACAAGGCCTATGCCATTATGGCAGCCTTGGCAGATGCAGTGGACATTCCTGTGACTGTGAAGATGCGGGCCGGCTGGGATGACGAACACCGGAACGCACCGGAACTGGCTCAATTGGCCGAAAAAGCAGGGATCGCTGCCGTGGCCGTCCATGGCCGGACCCGGGGTCAATTCTATAGCGGCAAAGCGGATTGGGATATCATCCGTCAGGTGAAGGAAATCGTCAGTATCCCCGTTATCGGCAATGGAGATGTCTTTACGGCACAGGATGCTCTTGCCATGCGCGAACAGACCCATTGTGACGGGATTATGGTGGCTCGTGGCTCCCAGGGCAACCCCTGGATCTTCCGGGAAATCCACGCCGCTATGGCCGGCAAACCCATTCCCTCTGTAACCCTTGCAGAACGCTTCGCCATGGTCCGCCGTCATCTGCAGGACCTCATCGCCTTCAAAGGCGAAAAAGTCGCCATCCGGGAAATGCGCCACCATGGTGCCTGCTATTTCACCGGCCTGCCTCACAGTGCCTACTATCGCAATGCCATCAACCAGGCTTTGACGAGAGAGGCATTCCTGCAGGTCCTGGTGCAGTACGAGGAATATTTAAGAAAAGTGAACAGTGAACAGTGAACAGTGAACAGTGAACAGAGAAAAGGGAAAAGGAGCGCACTGCGCTGCCCCCTCGCCATTGCCTCGCAAAAGGGCTCTGCCCAGCCCCCTCGCCATTGCCTCGCAAAAGGGCTCTGCCCAGCCCCCTCGCCATTGCCTCGCAAAAGGGCTCTGCCCAGCCCCCTCGCCATTGCCTCGCAAAAGGGCTCTGCCCAGCCCCCTCGCCATTGCCTCGCAAAAGGGCTCTGCCCAGCCCCCTCGCCATTGCCTCGCAAAAGGGCTCTGCCCAGCCCCCTCGCCATTGC
>OMUE01000062.1 GCA_900314165.1 uncultured Acidaminococcus sp. | reverse complement strand
GGCCGAACGGTCCGCCCAGGATGGAGCCGGAAATCAGGCCGAAGGTAGCAGCTGCAATAGCTACTTCCAAGGCTTGGGGAGCACCCATCTGTACAGCCGTCGGAGCGAATGCAGCGGCGTTGCCGTGACCACCGGTCATAGGAATGGAACCGGTCATCAGGGAAATCAATGCGTTCACGCCCAGTACCTTGCCGAGGCCGATAGCCAGTACGTTCTGGAGTGCGGCCAGCACAGCGGCAGAAATACAGAACAGAACCACATATTTACCACCGGTTTTCAGCAAGCTCAGGGAAGCTGCGGAACCGGAAGCTGCGAAGAAGATGCAGTAGAACAGGTTGTTGGCTACTTTGTAGTCGAAGTTCAGTTCGCAAACTCCGAACTCATATAATGCCAAAGAAATGATGGAAAAAATCGTACCACCAACAACTGCGCCAGGCAGGCAGTACTTTTTCAGGAATGGAAACTTCTGTCTACACCAGTTACCAAACCAGATAGAGATAACTGCGATTGCCATGGTTTGAAACATCGGAATCTTGATTGCCATTGGATGCATAATAAATACCCCCCTACACAAAAACCCTTTCTCTAAATTTATTGAATGCGCTCCAGTTCACATTCAATTAACTTACGTAACTAATTATACATCAAAATTAATGAATTCGCTACAAATAATCAGAATTCTTTCTCATAAGTTCAAGAAATTCAAGGATTCCGTAAAAATCAGCAAAAAAAGAGCGGCACAGGCGACATTTTTGCTTTGCAAAACGTCTTGTACCGCCCCTACGAGATGATTAGGGATTAGGGATTAGGGATTAGGGGATTTATCGTCCCTTTTGCCCGCATATCTTCTGCTTCTTTGCGTAAGCGGGCAATGCGTTCTTCCGTAGCCGGGTGGGTGCTGAAGATGGCCTTGGCCTCCTGGGCAGAGAACGGGGTCACGATGAACATGTGGGCCGTAGCTTCCGTAGCATGAGGCAGCGTGCGGCGGCGGGCAATGTTGTCGATTTTGCCCAGGGCGTCAGCCAGGGCATCCGGATCTCCACTCAACTCTCCTCCACTGTAGTCTGCCATATATTCCCGGGTACGGGAAATAGCCAGCTGGATGATGGCTGCGGCTAGAGGCGTTAGGATCAGAATCAGCAGACCCGCAATAGGGTTGCTGCGGTTGTCCCGGTCCCGGCTGCCGCCGAACCAGAAGGCAAACCGGGCCAGTACGGAGATGATGCCTGCCATACCGGCAGCAATGGTGCTGATGAGGATATCGTTGTGTTTGATATGGCTCATTTCGTGGCCCAGAACTCCTGCAATTTCCCGGGGTTCCAGCATCTCCATAAGGCCTGTGGTCACACACACCGCCGAATGCTCCGGATTCCGGCCCGTAGCAAAGGCGTTAGGCAGGGCCGTGTCAATGACGTACACCCGGGGCATGGGGAGACCTGCCCGACGGGCCAGTTCCTGGACGATTCCGTACAGCTGAGGAGCCTGGACGGCATTGACCTCCTGGGCACCGTATTGGGAAATGACGAATTTATCGCTGTACCAGTATACCAACACATTGGAGACCAGGGATAACACCAGCATGAACATCATGCCGCTGCCCCCGCCCACGTAGTCACCAATGAGCAGCATAAGGCCTGTCATAAGGCCCATTAGCAATGTTGTCTTAACCATAGTGAAAACCTCCTATTTCAGCAATTCCCTGACAGGAACCAGGGTGATGCCGGAAGCTTTGACAGCTGAAACGCTGCGCTGCCAGGCCTCCGCCGTATTTTCTCTGGCATGACAGATGACAATTAGGCTGCCGTATCTGTCCGCCAGCTTGATAGCTCTGGCAATCTGTTTCTGAATATCTGCAATATTGCTGCTGTTATCCAAAAACAAGCTGTTATGGCCCGTAGGAATGCCCAGCTGCTGGGCCTTTTTCTCTGCCACGGTAGCAGAATTCGTCCGGCTGTCCACAAAGAACAACCCGTTTTTCTGAATGGTCTTCAGGGCCACCAGGATGGTAGGTCCGTGAGCCGTGGCCTTAGACCCTTGATGGTTGTTGACGCCGGCAATGCCCGGCAGGCTGTCTATGGCCTCCTGGACGAAGTTCTGGATCTGCTCCGCCGTCATGCCCACCTTCACGCTGCGGCTTTCGCTGCTGCCCCCTTCCACCGGTTCCATGGGCAGGTGCAGCATCGCTGTCCGGCCACCGTTCTTAATGATGGACAGCGCTGCCGAGCTATTGGGCTTGAACGGAATGACAGCAAAACTCATGGGCACGGGCAGGCTCACCAGAGTCCGAACCGGATCCAGAGCATAACCGCAGTCGTCAATAACGATGGCCAGCTTGCCGGAATACTGCCCTTGCTCTATACCGGGCAGACCCGTTTCATTGCTGGCTGCAGGAGCCGCAGGTTTCGCCGTCGGTTTTTCCACCGGGGGCAGAGCCTGGGCTGTCTTTTCCTGGGCCTTAGCCGTTTTAGCTCCCGGTTTCCGTTCTACGGCCTGCTTTACTTGTTCCGGTACCACATCTGTTATGGCCTGCTTCCAGGTTTCCTCCGGATGTGCAGCCTTCTGCCTGGACGCCGTCAGCATACCCAGACCCAGGGCTATTACCATAAGAAATACCAGCCAGCGGAACGGTCGTCTGCTCCTTCTGCGGCTGGCATTCCTCGATGTTCTTTTTCGCATACGCATTTTCCTTTACGCACGGGGATGGCTTTTATCGTAAATCGCTTTCAGCCGATGATTCGTCAGATGGGTATAAATCTGGGTCGTAGAAATATCCGCGTGCCCTAGTAATTCTTGCACCGTCCTCAGGTCTGCACCGTTGTCCAACATATGAGTGGCAAAAGAATGGCGCAGCGTATGGGGCGTCAGGGATTTAGAGATGCCCGCCTTCTGGCCATAAAACTTGATAATCTGCCAAAACCGCTGTCTCGTCATGCCCGTGCCCCTTACCGTCAGGAATAACTTATCCGTAGTCTTCCCGGCCTTTACAAACTGAGGCCGTACCCGCTCTATGTATTCCTTCAGATAGGCCAGGGCATAGTGCCCAATGGGCAGCAGCCGTTCCTTGGAGCCTTTGCCATAGGCAATGACGTACTTCGTGTCCAGGTTCACGCTGGCCACCGTGAGGGCCAGCAGCTCAGACACCCGCATGCCCGTGGCATACATGACCTCCAGCATAGTCCGGTCCCGGAAGCCTTCGTTCTGCTTCAGATCCGGTGCTTCAAACAGGTGCTTTACCTCGTCCAGGCTCAGGACCTTGGGCAGCACCACGCCCCGGTTAGCCGTCTCCACCACTTCGGAAGGATCTTCCTGGAGGAAGCCCTCCGCTGTCATAAACCGGAAGAAGGACTTCAGAGCTGCCAGTTTTCTGGCAGATGAGGTAGCCGCATACTCTTCCTGTTTCAAAATCTTCATGTACGAGATAATGTCATCCCGGGTAATTTCGTTCAAAGGTTTCTTACACCATACGGCGAACAGCCGCAGGTCCCTTCCGTAGGAATCCCGGGTATTCTGGGCCAGGCCCAGTTCCACGGTCAGATACTCTAGAAAAATCTCGATTTCATTCTCCAGCTTATTCCTTAACGACACCCTGATCATTCCCTTTTCTTAGGCTTAGTATAGTTTCTGATTCTAAGGGAGCAATGGTAGAGATAGCGTGCTTATATATGAGCTGCTGTTTGCCTTCGCTTTCCATAATCACGGTAAAGTTATCAAAACCCCAGACTTTACCCCGTACCTGGAATCCGTTCATCAGGTAGATCACAATGGTCTTCTTTTCACTGCGTACTTTGTTCAAAAAACTGTCCTGAAGATTTAATGGTTTACTGTTTGCAATACTGGACATGAGAATCCCCTCTTTTCATCATGGTTCGTCGAATTTGTTGTTGTGTAGAATTGTGAGCATAGCCTGCACACAGGCGTCATATTCCGGCGGTTCCCCCAATTGAAACCAGTGGATATATGGCATTTTCTTGTACCACGTGACCTGCCGTTTGGCAAAATTCCTGGTCGCTTGTTTTATTTTATCGATACATTCCTCTCTGGTCAGCTGACCCTCAAAGTATTGGATGATCTGCCGGTAGCCGATGCTTTTCAAAGACTGGGCATCCGCAGGGATTCCCATGGCCAGGATCCTCTTCGTTTCCTCGAAAAGTCCGTCCCGCACCATCACATCTACCCGCCGGTTGATGCGGTCGTACAGGATCGGTCTCGGCATATTCAAGCCGAAAACGATGGCCTCATAAGGGCTTTCTTCGGCCTTCTTTGTGGACACACTGTCCCCTCCAAGAAACGTTTCGATAGCTCTTATTATACGCTTTCTATCGTTAATGTTCAAATGGGCAGCAGCCTGTTCATCCAAAGCCGCCAGCCTGTCATGAAGGGCTTTATTGCCGTTTTTGTCGGCAAAATCGGCCAATTTCTGCCTCAGGCTCTCTTGTTCGTCCACGGACGAAAAATCATAATTTTCCAGGAGCGCTTTGATATATAATCCGGTGCCTCCTACGATGATGGGCATTTTTCCCCTGCTGTGGATGTCCCGGATCAGCCGGGCTGCCTGCTGCTGGAAATCCACCACGGAATATTTCTCCCCGGGCTCCAGGATATTTACCAGATGGTGGGGCACGGCGGCCAATTCTTCCGCTGTGGGTTTTGCTGTGGCAATATCCATATGGCGGAACACCAGCATGGAATCTCCGGAGATGATTTCCCCATCCAGGGCCTTTGCCAGCGCAATGCCGCAATGGGTCTTGCCCGTAGCCGTAGGTCCACAGATGACGATGACTTTGGGTTTATCCATGGTTCTGCCTCCTGATAATGCCGTAGCGGACCTTGCTGTATTTCCCGCCCTGGATTTCTTCGGCTCCCAGGCTGCGCAGCAGCTCTTCATCCCGCTCTTTGATGACCACTCTGGGTGCCGCCTTGAGAGCCATAGCCACCATAGCCTCCGTCACCGGTTTATGGTAGGACGCCGGCCGCAGAGGCTGCATGCTGGAAGAATTGCCCACAGGTTTCTGGAACATGGGGTCGAAGTACACTACATCAAAGGAATCCGCCGGCACATCCTGCAAATAGTCCTCCGCCTTGGTCCAGACTGTCTCGATGCGTCGCAGGCACTGGGTCAGCCGGGCATCGTCTTCCAAGGTATAGTCTTTGAGGCCCTGGGTCACCAGGAACCACAAAACGGGAGAGGCTTCCAAGCCCACCACCTTGCCGGCAGGGCCTGTCACAAAGGAAGCCACCGCCGCGTCCGCCGCCAGCCCCAACGTACAATCCAGTACCCGGTCGCCAGCTTTCAGATTGCAGGCTTCTACCAAATGGTCCGTACCGCCCCGTTCCAGAATGCGGATCCGGGGTACACCCATGGATGGATGGTAGCGCAGGATGCCTTCAGACGTAAAGACCTGAGGCCCCAGATGAGTGGCTACCAGAAGGGCCTGAAAGCCATGAGCCTGACAAAATTGCTCCAGAGTACCCTGCCTGGGCCGGGCCACAAAAGGCAGGCCCAGCAGCTTTGCCCAGGCTTTTCCCTGTTTGTACAGGGCGGCACTGCCCTTGCGCCCTATTGTTACCCCATAGTCCATGGTCTTGACTCCTTTACGTCCGCTTGAACATCCGGTACAGCTCATCGCTGGACAGCTGGATCATACAGGGCCGGCCATGAGGACAGGTAAAGGGATGTTCTGTATTCAATAATTCCAAAATCAATTGCCGCATCTGGCGGATATTCAGCACTTCCCCGGCCCGGATGGCGCTGTGGCAGGCGGCGTAGTGCAGCACGCTCTCCCGCAGGTCGCTGGGACGGATGGTCTTGTTTTCCGCCAAAAGTTTCAAAATATCTTCGATAAAGCTTTCTGCCTGACCGTTTGCCACATCTGCCGGCAGAGCCGACACCCTGAGGGCCGATTCCCCTGCAGGCTCCACGTCCACGCCCAGTTTCAGGAATTCCTCACGGTATTCCTCAATAGCCGCCACATCCTGCTTCGTCACGTTCAGAAACAGAGGCAGCAGCAGCTGTTGGGACGGAATGGGCTGCAGCTGGCGGACGAATTTATCGTACATAATGCGCTCATGAGCGGCATGCTGGTCGATGAGATACAGGGCCGTTTCGGACTGGGCAATGATGAACACCTTGTCCACCTGGCCCAGAGGCCAGATCACGTCCTCGCTTTTAGGCGCTGCCACCAGGTCAATACTACCCGCTTCCCCGGCATCTGGCTCAACGGTAGATACAGATTCCACTGCATTACCGGCCAGGTTTTCCGTGGTCCGCTGGGCCTTCAATAGGGTGGCCCGATCCTGTTCGCTGACCTGGTCCGGCACCTTCCACACGGGCTGGCCGTAGCTGCCGGAAGGATCTGAAGCAAAGCTTCGGCCAAAGGAAGATGAATGGGGCTGGAACCCTTTGCTGCCACCGGAAAATAAGGGTGCAGTAGGAGTAGCTGTCATAGCTGGCTTTTCCGGTACGCTCCCTTCCTCTGCTGCCCCGGGGGCCGGCTGAGCCAGCATTACTGACCCCTGATTCGTCCGCTCCCCGGTCAGAGGCTGGGTCAATGCCTTCGTCAGGGCATGGTACACAGCCCGGTACACGGCGCTTTCATCCCCGAACTTGATCTCGCTTTTCTGGGGATGCACGTTGATGTCGATGGTATGGGTGTCCACCAGGATGTTCAGGACTGCAAAAGGAAAGCCCGCCTTGGGAATCTGGGACTGGTACGCATGATCTATAGCCTTGCTGACCATGCGGTTATTGATGGCACGGCCGTTCACAAACAGGGTCTGCCAGGCCCGGGTGCCCTTCAGGAGAGTGGGCCGGCTTACGTAACCTTTGACCCGGATACCGTCCTGCAGGTGGTCCACCGTCAGCAGCTGCTTTACCACTTCTTTGCCGTACAAGGCTCCTATAGTATCCACCATATCCCCATTGCCGGGCGTATTGATGACTTCCTTATCGTTGTTCATCAATTCGAAATGCACGTCCGGCCGGGACAGAGCCGCCCTGGACACTACTTCTCCGATATAGCGGCCCTCCGTATTCACCGTCCGCAGGAATTTCCGCCGGGCCGGTACATTATAGAACAGGTCCTTTACCGTAATGGTCGTGCCCACGTCGGCGCCCATGGATTCCACATCCATATCTTCGCCCCCGTCTATGGTAATGCGGGTAGCAAACTGGGCGTCCGGTTCCCGGGTCAGGAGTGTGAAATGGGATACGGAGGCAATGCTGGGCAGAGCTTCCCCACGGAATCCTAAGGTCTTCAGAGTCAGCAGGTCTTCTGCTTTCACAATCTTACTGGTCGCGTGGCGCAGAATGGCCATGCGGGCGTTCTGTTCATCCATACCGGAACCGTTGTCCCGGACCCGGATGAATTCCGTACCTCCTGCAAAGATATCCACCGTAATCTGGGTAGCCCCGGCATCCAGGGAATTCTCTACCAATTCTTTCACCACCGAAGCCGGTTTTTCCACCACTTCGCCAGCCGCGATCTGGTTGGAGGTATTCTGGTCCAGCAGTTTTACTTCGACACTCACAGGACCTTACCTCCTTCCCGTTTTGCCTCTTCCTGCAGTTTGTACAGGATGTTCATCGCTTCCAGGGGCGTAATGGTCATAATGTCCAGGCTCCGCAGGGTATCTCCAATTACGTCCCCAAACAGAGAAGGCTGCACATCTTCCTGAACGGATTGAGCTGCCTTGACCGGGACTGCCGACGGCTGGGCCCCGGCTCCCTGGGAATATTCCTTCAGCAGTTCGTCCGCCCGCTTGACCACCTTATCCGGCAGGCCAGCCAGTTTTGCCACGTGAATGCCGTAGCTCTTGTCCGTACCGCCGGGGATAATGCGGCGCAGGAATACCACATCCCGGCCTTTCTCCTTCACGGCAATGGAATAGTTCTTGATGCCTTCTTCCTCCCCTTCCATGGAGATCAGCTCATGGTAATGGGTGGCAAACAAGGTCTTAGCCTTGATCTTTTTATTGATGAATTCGACTACGGCTCTGGCAATGCTCATGCCGTCATAGGTACTGGTTCCCCGGCCTACTTCATCCAGGATGATGAGGCTGCGGCTGGTTGCGTACTTTAGGATATTGGCCACTTCGTTCATTTCCACCATGAACGTGCTCTGGCCCGTAGCCAAGTCGTCGCTGGCCCCTACCCGGGTAAAGATCCGGTCCACCGGGCAGATATCCGCTTCCCGGGCCGGAATGAAGCTGCCCATCTGAGTCATAAGCACCAGGAGAGCTACCTGCCGCATGTACGTGGATTTCCCGGCCATGTTAGGCCCCGTCAGGATAATGAGCCGCTCGTCCGTACTGTTCAGATGTACGTCGTTAGGCACAAACAGTTCCCGTTCCAGCAGCTTTTCCACCACAGGATGGCGTCCATCCAGGATGGTGATTTCCTGGCGCTGATTCAGTCTGGGGCATACGTAGTTGCCCTTGAAAGCCGCCATTGCAAGAGAATACAGCACATCCAGCGCCCCTACAGCCCGGGCCGTTTCCTGGATTTCCACCAGATGATCGCGGATGTTCTGTCGGATTTCGCCAAACAGGTAATATTCCAGGGACTCGATCTTTTCTTTAGCGCTTAAAATTTTATTTTCAAAAGCCTTCAGCTCCGGTACAATGTACCGTTCTCCGTTGACCAGGGTCTGTTTCCGGATAAACGTGTCCGGCACCTGGTCCACCTGGCCTTTAGAGACCTCAATGTAATAGCCGAAGACTTTGTTGAAGCCTACTTTCAAATTCCGGATGCCCGTTTTGTCCTTGATTTTCTGTTCGAAATGCAGCATCCAGTTCGTATTGTTTTCCGCAATTTCATGGAGTTCATCCAACTCACTGTTAAAGCCCTTGCGGATCATGCCGCCTTCCCGGACTGTAAAGGGAGGGTCGTCCACAATGCCCCGTTCCAGCATATCCAGCACATCGCTGTGGAGAGAGATCCGGCCATTCAGGATGTGGAGCAGACCGGCAGGTTGGCTGCCCAGCAGCTGTTTCACCTGGGGCAGGGCCCGCAAGGCGCTGCGCAGGGCCGCCATGTCACGGGCGTTAGCAGAGCCCACTTCCACCCGGGACAGGATCCGTTCCAAGTCCGTAATCTCTTTCAGGGCATCTCCCAGATTCGTCCGCAGCTTCACGTCCTCCACCAGGGTTCCTACGGCCCGTTGGCGCAGGCCGATCTTTGCCACGTCCAGGAGAGGCGACTCCACCCACTGACGCAGCTGACGGGCCCCCATAGCCGTCTGGGTATAGTCCAGGATATCCAGCAGCGTCCCGTGACGGGTGCCGTCCTTCATATTCTTTACCAGTTCCAGGTTCCGGATGGCCGTTGCGTCCAGGTCCATGACCTTGTCCGTAGTGATTTCTGTCAGCCGGTTCAGCTGGGCCAGGTCGCTTTTCACATTTTCGTGGATGTACTGCAGCATGGTCTCCACAGTCCGATGCCCCACAGAGTCTTCCAGAGCCGGGTCTGTGCTGCCAAAATGTTTCGTGAAATAGTCCACACTCTCATCCGGCGTGTAATAGTTCACCATGCATTCCGGCACTTTTGCATTAAGCTTAGCCAGCAGCTCGTCAAAATGTTCCGTATGCTCCGTCAACACCAGTTCCGCCGGACTCATTCTGTACAACTGGTCCAGGACGGCTTCGTCCTGATTTTTGCCGGCAGCCTGGAACCACCTGCATTCTCCTGTGGACACGTCCGCAAAACTGACGCAGATTCTCTCCTTTTCTTCCAGGAGGCAGGCTAGATACTGGTTATGGTTTTCCTCCAGTACTGCGTCACTAAGCACCGTGCCGGGTGTCAGGATTTTCGTGACCTCCCGTTTCACGATGCCCACAGCTTTCTTGGGATCCTCCATCTGGTCGCAGATGGCGATTTTATAGCCTTTTTTGATCAGTTTGGCCAGATACCCGTCCACAGAATGGAAGGGAACGCCGCACATGGGCATGCTTTCGCAGCCTCCCACCTTGCCCCCTGCCCGTTTCGTCAGGGTCAGGTTCAGTTCCCGGGAGGCCGTAATGGCGTCGTCGTTAAACAGTTCGTAAAAATCTCCCAGCCGGAAAAACAGCAGCTCATCCTGGTGTTCCTTCTTAATTTCCAGGTACTGCTGTACCATTGGGGTCATGGTCGTCATAAGGCAGCACTTCCTTTGAGCAGCCAGGTCTGGGCTTTTTCGATGGTGATGGGCACGATTTCCCCGGGTTTATAAATCCTGCCCGGAGTCACAGGCCACAGCACCAGCTTGTTGCCATCCGTCCGGCCGCTCCACATTTTATCATTGTTATGGCTGAGCCCTTCCACCATGATGGGCAGGGTCCGCCCTACTAAATTCTGGTTATGGCGCAGGCTGTGCTTGTTTTGCAATTCCATCAGCCGGTTCAGCCGATCCTTCTTCACGTCTTCGGGCACCTGTTCCTCCATGGCCGCAGCCGGCGTGCCGGAGCGCTTAGAATAGATGAACGTGTAGGCCGCATCGTAGCTAACCTCTTCAAACAAACTCATGGTGTCCTGGAAATCTTCCTCTGTCTCACCGGGAAAGCCTACGATGATGTCCGTAGTCAGCACCGCTTCCGGTACGTAACTGCGAATCCGGTTTACGAGAGCTACATAGGACTCTCTCGTGTACACCCGGTTCATGGCCTTCATAATGCGGCTGCTGCCGCTTTGCACTGGGATGTGGAAATGCTTGCAAATATGCTTGCTGGCTGCAATAGTGCGGATCAGCTCTTCGCTCATGTCTTTGGGATGACTGGTCATGTAACGGATCCGTTCCACCCCCGGAATCTCGTCCACCATAGCAATCAGTTTTGCAAAAGCGTCCTTTTCGCCAAAGTCCTTGCCGTAGGAATTCACGTTCTGGCCCAGCAAAGTAAACTCCTTGTAGCCTTCTGCCACGGCCTTACGGATTTCCCCGCAAATGGCCTGGGGGGAACGGCTGCGCTCCCGACCCCGGACATAAGGTACGATACAGTACGTACAGAAGTTGTTGCAGCCATACATAATGGGAACCCAGGCTGCAAAGCTACTCTTCCGGACAAAGTGGCCTTCAAACTCCTGGGGCATAACTGTCAGGTCGTTATACACCCCGGACTTCCGTTCCTTCTGGGCTAGGTAGTCCTGGAAGATGGCACTGAAATTATTCACGTGGGCTGTACCGATGAGCAGGTCCACCTGGGGATATTTCTTCAAAAATTCCGGACCATCTTTTTGGGCCATACAGCCGGTCACGCACAGGACTTTGTGAGGATCCGCCCGCTTGATGGCCTTCATTTCCCCGATTTTGCCCAGGATCCGCTGTTCGGCGCTTTCCCGGACGCAGCAGGTATTGATGACGATGACATCTGCGTGGTGGTAATCCTCCGTATACTCATAGCCCAGATCCGCCAGCTGTCCGGCATAATGCTCTGCATCGCTTTCGTTCATCTGGCAGCCATAATTTAATATTGTATAGGTTTTGTTCATAAATCTATAATTCCTCTCGAAATGGTCATATTTATTTATTATATGGCAAATTGAAAAAAAATTAAAGCAGGGAAAAATAGTGAAGAGTGAAAAGCAAAAAGGGCTGTGATGGTTCACAGCCCTTTTGTTACGCCACTCCGGGGAATGACGTTACGTATTTGATTCTTAGGTCAGGAAAACTGGTGACAAATTTGATGGTGAAATCTTCCCCATATTCCACAAACTGCCATTCGCCGATATCATCGGGAAAATGGTCTACTACCTTTACCTTCAGGTCCGGGAATGAGGTCACTACCTGAACCTTCACATCCGGATTATATTCTACGATCCGTACCTTGCCCTTCATCTTGATGCCGTTGCAATAGCCGTCCTTGGTAATCCCGTCCGCAAAAGCCACCTGGCTCAGGACGCACAGGACGAGGCAGAGAAACAGCACCAATCTCTTTTTGATTTTCATGCGGCATCGCCTCCCGGGAATATTATACCATAATTAAGCAAAGAGCGAAGAGATAAGAGTGAAGAGGGTCCTCCGGACAGCCCCCTCGCCATCTACGATGTCCCTCTCCCCCTACGGGGGCGACAGGGCTCTGCCCAGCGGGCTGTCATCCCCGCAGGGGAGGGGAACCGTGTGAAGCACGGTGGTGGGGCCGTGCGGAGCACTCCTCTTCGCTCTTTACTCTTCGCTCTTCGCTGTTTGTTTCCCGTGCGTATGCTCAATGGGCACCCATTTCCGCTGGGGTTTGAACACGGAGTACACGGCCACCATGGAAATCAGAATACAGAAGAAACCACCGGACAGAATCGCGGGCAGCATCTTTTCTACGCTGAGGCCGCCCCGGATCACGCAGGTAGTTCCTACGCCTACACTGAGCACGTACAGCATGCACCACCAAAGGATATCCTTGATGTGGAACAGCGGTACACCGATAGCACCGTTATAGAAAAGCCAGGCAATGTTGCTGAGAAAATAGAAACCGAAAATCACACACAGCAGCATGGGAATGAAGTTATCAATGAGCCGCATATCGAAATGAGCCATAAATTCCCGGAACCACCGGCCGGCATAGACCTGGGCAATTTCGTAATTGCCCGTACACCAGCGGCGTAGCTGGCTGATCATGGTGTGCAGCGTCGTAGGCTGCTCATCATAAAACAGGGCATCCTCCGCGTAGGACGCGTAGACCCCTTTGAAATTCTGCTGCATGGAAAATTCCAGATCTTCCGTAATGGTCTGGGTATGCCAGCCATCCGGCTGAAGTAAGGAGGCTTCAAAGCCAAAGCCCGTGCCGGATATGATGGACGAATAACCAGCCCTATCCCGTGGCTGGCAGTACAGCGTATCCACCGTCAGCCAGTACATGCTGTACCAACGGCTGATGAGATTGTCATAGGGATTGAGGGGCAGCCGGTTGCCCATGACGATACGGGCTCCCTGGCGAAACCGTTCATTCAAGGCCGACAGGAAGCAGGCATCTGCTTCATTATCCGCATCGAAAATCACAATATGGTCAAACTGGCCGGCATACTTTTCCATCACAATGGGAATGCCCCAGGCCAGCACAGCCCCCTTGCCAGTACGAGGACCCTCTTCTCTTTCCAACACCGTCACATTTTCATACCGCCGGGCTACCTGAGCCGTGTGATCCGTGCAATGATCTGCAAACAGGAACATATGGTATCGGGCCCTGTCGTAAGTCTGGTGATCCAGGCTGTCCAGCAGCTGCCCCACTACATGTTCTTCATTATGGGCACAAATGAGTACGGCAAACCGGCAATCCCCCTTTACAAAGGGACGCTTTGGTGCAGGAGCCATAAGGCCATGGAGCACAGTACCGCAGGTCCACAGGAAACTGACAAAAAGGACAAGCTGGATGAGCAATGTGATGATATACATGAAAGGACTTCCTTTAAATCAGAATACGGTCAACGTCATCAACATAATAGCAAAAAGGCCAGAAGCATATTCTACAATCGTCAGAGAAAATTCATTGGGGAAAATCAGGGACAGGCCCATGGCAATAAAGCCACCGGTCAAAGAAATCCGCAGCATAGCCACAGCCATATTCCGGGTTGTAGTTTTCTTGTCCTGCAGTTTTGTCCACAGGCTTTCGCCACCGCCCCGGTAAAAATACGGTGCCAGCCGATGATACAGCAGGCCGCCTCCGGCTACCGTCCAGAACAAACTACACAGATAGATCTTCCAATAGGAGGCAGGGAACGGTTCTATCTTGTACAGTTCAGCACCCAGCGCAGGGTACAGGGCCATAGGGATAGCGCTGATGATGCACAGGATAAAGAACATGACACCGGTCCGTTCATCCATTACGCACAGGAAGGGCTCCTGAGGACTGCGCATGCCCTGCCAGATCCGAAAAGGCAGATACGCTGCCAGCAGGGATCCCAGACATTCCAGAGGTATGATGTGAGAATCGCCACCCAGCAGCACCATGGCCACCACGGATCCAAGAGCCGCACAGACGGACCCCATCCGGCCGAAAATAAGCCCATAGGACATGGACAGTGCTGCAGCCAGCCTGAGGCCGGACACTTCCGGTACAATCATGTAGATATGGGAAACAAAAAATACCACTGCATAGAGTAAAACAAGGACGAACCCCGTTTTCTGCCTATCCTTCATACATAAACACTTCCTTACGGTTATTTCTTTCGTTTGTTATTGCTGCTGTTGCTGCTGCATCCGGATCGTCCGCAGCTTACCTTCCCCCTGGTGTTGTTGCGGGAACCGGAAATCCGCCCAGATATCCTTCATGGTCTTATGGACCACAGGATGGACAAAGTCCGGAGCGATTTCTGCCATAGGCTGCAGCACGAAGTCCCGGTTCAACATATCAGGATGGGGCACTACCAATTCTTCCGTGTTGATGACTCTGTCATCAAAGAACAGTACATCCAGATCAATGTTTCGTTCACCCCAATGGCGCATACGGCGGCGTCCCATGGCCGTTTCAATATCCAGCAGCGTGTGCAGCAGTTCCAGAGCATCCCGTTTCCACTTCACTTCTGCCACTGCATTTAAAAATTGCGGCTGGTCCGTGACCCCGTAGGGTTCTGTCACGTAGAATTTGGACACCTTTACGATTTCGATGCCCGCCTTCTCCATAAACTGCAGGGCCAGCTTCAGGTTGGCCTCTTTGTTCCCCAGGTTGCTTCCCAAACCGATGTAAGCTATTGACATGATAATACCCCCTCCAGCATCCGGATCATCCGGACATTTTCTTTCACGTCGTGGACCCGTACCATTTGGGCCCCGGCATACACTGCTGCGGCCGTCAGTGCCAGCGTTCCTTCTAATCTCTCTTCCGCCGGCAGGCCCCCCAGGGCCTTTCCGATGCAGCCCTTGCGAGAAGCCGCCAGAAGCACCGGCAGCCCATGGCCCGTCAGCACATCCAGGTTGTGGATGAGGGCCAGGTTGCCTTCCTGGGTCTTAGCAAAGCCGATGCCCGGATCCAGGATGACCTTGTCAGAACCCAGGCCGGCATCCTCGCAGACTTTCGTCCGCTGCAGCAGATAGACAGCCACATCATTAACCACATTATGATACTCTTTATTTATTTTGTCCATCATGGTTTTCGGCGTGCCCCGCATGTGCATGAGCACCATGGGCGCTTTCGCCGCGGCCGCCACAGGCACCATATCTTTGTCTCCCGTGCCTGCGGTCACGTCGTTGATGATGTCCGCCCCCGCGTCCAGAGCGGCTTTGGCCGTAGCCGCATGGTACGTATCCACAGAGCAGATGGCCTGGGGATACGCCTTCTTGATGGCGCTGAGAGCCCCCGCTACCCGATGGATTTCCTCCTCCACGCCCACAGGGTCAGCCCCAGGCCGTGTGGATTCGCCCCCGATATCCAGGATGGCGGCACCATCATCCAGCATCTTCCCGGCTCTTTGCAGCAGGTCCGTTTCCGCGCTGGTGCGGCTGCCTGCAAAAAACGAATCCGGCGTCACGTTCAGGATGCCCATGACCTGCATGTGCTCATAGGTCAGCACCCGGCCGTCCGCCAGCACCGTCTTCAGCTCCCCGGGCGCCAGGAAGGCCTTGATATCGTCTATGACGCTCTGGATGCCGAACCAGGTGGCCATGGACTGCAGCTTTTGAGCCAGGTGGGCGTACTGCTTCCGGTTGCCCAGCAGTAGGATGTCCCCCCGGTCTACGGAGCAGTTGATGGCTCCCTTTGCCGTGATGCACTCCGCGCCCATGGCCAGCATCTCCTGCTTGATGATATTGGCCGCAGGGCTGCGGACGCCGAGGATCTTCAGGGGTAGGATCTGTGCCTTGGGTGCCATGAGGGCGATGCCCACAGGGTGCACATCCATCTTTTCCATTTCGTAAGCCACCCGTTCCGGGGTCATGGACAGGAACATCTTACACTCCTTTTTCTACCGTAGCGAAGGCATTGTGGTTGTGGATGCTCTCTTCGCTTTCCACGGTCACTTCATACCATTCTATGCGGTCATCTTCGTTCAGCAGCATGGCGATTTCCCGGACAGCATCCTCCACAAACCGGGGATTCTCATAAGCCAGCTCCGTCACGTACTTTTCATCCGGCCGTTTCAACAGAGAAAACAGCGGAGAAGAAGCTGCCTTTTCGGCTACCTCCACCAGTTCCTCAATCCACACAGGCTTA
Source organism: uncultured Acidaminococcus sp. (assembly GCA_900314165.1). Next base: position 15,743 of record OMUE01000062.1, on the reverse strand, counting down.
TTGCCGGTACGGACTTTCATTTTGGCCCAGGCCCTTTGGTTATGGGCGCCGTACTTGCTGATTTCCTTGGAGCAGGGGCACAGCGTATGGATGGGCACGTCCACTTCCATGAGCAGGTCGAATTTCTCGCCCTTTTCCGCCGTGAAATGGCAGTCCACGTCCAGGTAGCTCTCGATACCGCTGACCGGAGCCTTCTTGGCGATAAAATACGGGAACTCCAGGTCCACCATGGCGGCCTTGGCCCCCAGTTTCGTCTTCAGCACGTCCAGCACCTGTTCCAGGTCGTGGGGCCGGATAGGTCCGATCTGCTTCAGGCATTCCACGAACCGGCTCATATGGGTGCCTCTCTGGTCCATGGGCAGGTTCACCCCCAGAGACACCTTCGCCACGGAGTGCTGGGTGCCTTTGGCCGGATCCGCCAGCGTAATGGGCCAGCGCAGGTCCTTGATGCCTACGTGCTTCAAAGGGATGTGGCGTACGTCTTCTTGTGCTTGTACATCTTTCAGCATGGTTATTCTCCTCTGTAGATGATGCCGCTAGTCTTCGTTTCCCAGACTTCCACTTCAAACAGGTGATGGTTTTCGCCCTTCAGCGGTTTTTCCAGCTGCTGCCATACCCACATGGCGATGTTTTCCGCAGACGGATTGGGCAGCAGGTCGTTCAGGCACGTATGGTCCAGTTTGCTGACCACCAGGTCCTTCACCGTATTTTTCAGTTTGATAAAGTCCATAACCATGCCTTCCTGGTCAGGAGTCCCTTCCAGTTTCACGACCAGCTTATACGTATGGCCGTGGAGATGTTCACACTTGCCATGGTAGCTGGGCAGATAATGGGCCGCGTCAAATTCAAATTCTTTCAAGCAGATCATATAGTTCCCTCCTGTAAATCAAAATCGTTCTGCCGCAGGGCTTCGTACAGCACTACGGCTACGGAATTAGCCAGATTCAGGCTCCGGGCTTCCGGCACCATGGGAATGCGGACACATTCGTCCTCATGGGCTTGGCGGAATTCCGGTGCCAGGCCGGCAGACTCTTTGCCGAAAATCAGCAGGGAATCCGGACCATAATGAACCCGGCTGTAGGATTTGGCAGCGTGAGTGGTCAGCAGGTACCGGGGACTGTCCGGATAGGCTGCCAACACTTCTTCTACGGAATCGTAATAGTGGATATCTACCAGGTGCCAGTAGTCCAGCCCGGCCCGCCGCAGATACTTGTCATCTACGGAAAAGCCCAGAGGCCGCACCAGATGCAGGGACGCCCCTGTGGCTGCACACAGCCTGGCAATATTTCCTGTATTACCGGGAATTTCCGGCTCTACAAGTACGACGTGCATCATCTATGTATTCCTTCTTCCTTCCATTCCCTGCCGGAAATGGCAATGATTGATTTCATGGCTTCATGGATCCGCAGGATCTTTTCGGCATAAAAACTGCCCGTGGCCCAGCGGCCATTCAGCTGGGACCAATACGTAAAGAACCCGGTACGTACTTTGCCGTTATACACCAGGGAATACCGGGGGTCGATGATTGCCGTCACCGGTGTCCTGGGCGTACAATAGGCCATCAGATGCTGGATATGAGCCCGTGCCCCATCCCGTGGGGTTGCAAAGTACGCGCCTCGTACAGTAGCACTGGTTGTTCCCAAGCCGCAGAAGTTATTCTGTTCCGGTACCACCGTACCCCCAAAACGGAAGAAGCCCGTTTCGACTAAGGCCTGGCAGAAGGCCAGATCCCATTTTATGCCTTCCCGGGACGCTTCCTGATAATAGATATCCACGATTTCTTCCGGAGTCGCCTTAATGGGCAGCTTAGGATTCATGGCCCGCAGCAGCACCACGGCCTGCTCCCGGCTGCACTCCCCATGACCCTCTATAGTTACGGTTTTGTAATCTTCCGGCAGGTGCCAGATTTGGGCCGTTGTCCGCAGCCGTTTCACAATGAGCTGCAGATTGGGATCCGTCACCACCCTGTCGTGGCTCTTTTGTTGGTAAATCTTTTCAGGATCCGGCCAGGCAGGCAGCTGCAGGTCCTTGCCCGTAACGGACAAACTCTGTGTTTTCAGGCCAGCCTGCCCCACTTTATTCTGTGGAGGTGCCGCCTTAGCTGCCTCTGCCCTGACTTGTGGAAACGCCTTATTATCCTTGCTTACCCGGGCTGCCAGAACAGGACAGGGCAGCAGGACAGTGGTACAGAGCAAAGCCGCTGCCGTTCCCTTCATTTTATAGGTTAACCGCAATAGGATAGCCTCCCTTTATTGTTTTTTCGGAAATACATACAAACTGGCCAGCATAATGACCGCGGCCACCAGGATACCCAGGCTCGTAGCGTTCAGAATGCCTATCCCCTTACCTCCGTTGAACACCCGCAGCCCCAACACCACGGCCACACCGATGACGGCGGACAGGAATGCCCCTTTTGTAGAAGCTTTTTCATTAAACAGGCCGAACAGGAAGGGAGCAGCCAGAGACACGGTCATAAGAGAATAGAATATAGCCAGGGCCGTAATGATATTGGCCATGTAATACGCAATGAAGATACCGGCAATACCGCAGACCACCGTGACTTTCCGGGTCATTTTCAGCAGTTCCTCGTCCGTAGCTTCCGGTTTGAAAAATGTCTTATACAGGTCCTTGGACAGGCTGGTAGCCAGCATGTACAGTACTGTATCGCAGGTACTGACTTCTGCCGCAAAGATGGCGGACAGAGCCAGGGCAGAGATGCCGAAAGGCAGCATTTCCTTCATCACTTTTGGCAAGGCCAGTTCCTGATTCCCCAGTTCCGGGAATGCCGCATAGGCGCACATGCCGATGATCATGGGCAGGAAGGCGAACAGCAGCTGGACGATGCCGTTCAGCAGAGTACCGATTTTGACAGCCTGTTCGTCTTTAGCGCTGTAGACCTTGCCCACAAGGCCCGGAGAAATGCAGAACGCCGGCGTCAGCATAAGGAAATACCCAAGGATGGTACTGGCTCCAATGCCGTCCCAGGAGAAATAAGCCGCAGTTTTTGCTGCGTCACCGGTATTTTTTGCTACCGCTGCCTGCAGGCCCTGCCAGCCACCCACATATTCCAGCGCAAAAGGCACGGCAATACAGAACCCCAGGATGATAACAGTCAGTTCGATAATATTTACGATAGCCGCGGATTTCAGGCCACCGGCAGAAAAATACAGCGTAACCACTACAGCCGCAATGATGATGCCATACAATTTGTCCACGCCGGCGGACACGTTCAGGATCCAGGCAATGCCCAATAGCTGGCCGGAAAACAGGGCCAGGGTGCCAATGGCCATCATGGTAGACGTGACGCCCCGGAAGGCATGGCTATAGCGCAGATCCAGGTAGTCCCCCATGGTGTACAGATTATATTTTTTGGCCACCCGCCATACAGCAGGCCCTACGATATAGGCCAGGATCAGGGATCCCAGGCCGGAACAGCCGATCCACCACCAGCTGGACACACCGTGCTTGTAGGCCAGGCCCGTGACGCCCACCGTAGAACCGGCGCCAATATTGGCTGCAATCAGTGTGGTAAACAACAGCCCTGTGGAAAAACTGCGGCCTCCCACGAAGAAATCGGAAGCCCCTTTCACGTGCTTGCCGATAATATACCCCAGCAGAATCAGCAGCAGTGCATAGCCGATGATGATGGACAGATACCAGTTCATGGTGTACCTCCATAGTTTTATTTTTTCCTAATAAACCGTATAAACTTCAATACCCTTCATTTTACTTTACTTAATTCAACTTGTAAAGGTTGTCAAAGTTCCCGTTTGGGTAGATAATATAGTTGTCAGAAAATTAGAAGTCAGAGGGAGGAACCAATATGTTACAACTTCATTATATCCACCATTCCTGCTTTACGTTGTCCGATGGGACATTTACCCTGCTGTTTGACCCGTTCCTGGACGGGAATCCGGAACACCTGACCGCCAAGGACATCAAGGCGGATTTCATCTTCGTGTCCCATTACCATGGGGACCATCTAGGCGATGCCTACGAAATTGCCAAAGCCAACAATGCCCTGCTAATTTCCACGGCGGAAATCGCTAACGACGCCAAGGCTCACGGGGTAAAAGCCCATGCCATGCATTTGGGCGGCACCCGTCAATTCCCCTTTGGCAAAGTCCGCATTACTCCCGCTTTCCATGGCAGCGGCATTGCCGGGGGCCATGCCTGCGGCTTCATTGTCCAATTTGACGGCAAGGGCGTGTATTTTGCAGGGGACACCTGCGTATTCTCCGGCATGCAGCTGCTGAGCCGGCTGGAACACCTGGACTACGCTCTGCTGCCCATCGGTGACAACTTCACCATGGGGCCCAAGGATGCTAAATTAGCTGCTGAACTGTTGAACGTGCCCACGGTCATCCCCATCCATTACAACACCTGGCCCGTCATCGCTCAGGATCCGGAAGCCTTCAAGACGGACGTGGAAAAGAACACCAACAGCAAGGTCTGGGTTGTACCGTTTGGGAGCTTAGTGGAATTAGCGTGAGGGATAGACGTCAGTGTCTGCCGGACGAGCTTTTGTTGCGTGCATACGTTCATACGAACATACGAAAAAGCAGGATTGCTTACAAATGTAGGCAATCCTGCTTTTTCATTATACTATATAAATTCTATTCTCTAACAATCGACAAGCAACTTCTAACCTTTGACATTCGTTTCTGACTTCTGTCATCTATCATCTTTCTCAGGTGCTCTGTATGGCCCCCGCCGCAGTCGCCTTTTCACTTTTCACTCTTCGCTTTCTTTTGTCAGCTTTGCTGACTACCTTGCCCCGCGCAGCGGCCTCTTCGCTCTTTACTCTTCGCTCTTCGCTTTCCTGCAGAAATACCCATACGGACACCACTGGCACTGCTCTGTCCGGACCGGGAACTGGTCTTCTGTCTGTAATGTGGCTAGCGTCTCCAGCAAGGTTTCCAGCTTCTGCTCTTCGGCTTCACAGTCCTTCAATTCCCAGATGGAGTTATTCTGAAGGAAATGCAGCTGGGCCCAGGCTACGGTCTTACCCTTGTACAGGGTTTCCGCCGCTTTGGCGTAGATGACCAGCTGGCGGGTATAACCAGATTTTTCTTCCCCATCCACAGGAGGATGGCCTGTCTTGTAGTCGATGATGCCCAGCTTGTCGTCAGGCAGGAACACCAATTTATCGATGCTGCCCTGGAAGATTACTGTAGCCGCCTCACTTTTGTACAGAGGCAGCTCGAAATCCCGCTCGGCCAGCCAAGGATAGGCTGCTACATCTTGAAACAGAGGACTGGCCATATAAGAAGCCACCAGAGCAGCCCCTTTTTCCTGTAATACTTGTTTTTCTGCATCCACCGTCTGCAGCTGGGGATCTTCCAAAGCTGCTTCCAAGGCCTCTGCCACAGGCATGGCTTCAGCCAGCTCCAAGACCTTGTGCACATAAGTACCCAGCGTAATAGCGGACACCCGGTAGACACCGGTCCCTTCTACTTCAGGTTCTATGCCGGGCATGTGCATATGGTAATGGTAGAAATAGCTTCTGGGACAGGTATCGTATTCCAGCAGGGCACTGGCGCTGAGACGCAGGACCTTGGGCGGCACCACGGGCGCAATGCGGTTGTACACGGACGGATCCACCACAGGAGCTTCTTTTTCGGCCTGCAAGACAATACCGGATTCCGCCAGCAGCTGCTCCACGTCCCCGTCCACCCGCTGCACCTGGTCCCCATGGGGCCCTTCGGGAGCGAACACTCTCTCCAGGGACTGGCCCCACTTTTCTTTTGTGCTGTCGGACTTGCCACTCTTTTTCACTTTTTCTACGGTGACTAGTACCAAATACTTTTCAGCCCGGGTCATAGCCACGTACAGCTGCCGCTGCTTCTCGCTGAGCTCCTGCCGATTCTTTTCTTCTTTGATAGTCTTGAAGACGCTGGTTTCCTGCATGTCCCCTTCGGCATCAGCTACCTTGACCCCAAAGCCCACGCCTTCCATAAGGTTCACGCCCAGGTCACCGCCCCTGTTGTCCTTGCTCAGGTTTGGCAGGATGACGGCGGGAAATTCCAAGCCTTTGGAAGCATGGATGGTCATGATCTTCACGGCCTCCGGATCGTCTTCCTGGGCTGCGGACCGTTCCCGGATGGAAGGATACCGCAACAGCTGTAATTTCTGGAGGAAGTCCCCGGCCGTACTGCCCTTGGTCATAGCTTCCGTTACAGCCATGGACCGCAGCTTCCGATAGTTGGCCAGCTTTTCCCGGCCATTATGCTGGCTCAGCAGCGTAGGCTCTATAGCAAAAGCCTGTTCCATAGCCGTAAACAGCTCCGGCAGGGACAGATACGCCGCAGTCTGAGCCAGCCAGGTCAGCTTGGCAGCCACTGTGACGCAGGGTTCTTCCAGGGACTGCTGCAGAGCCTGCCACAAGGTCAGATCCGGCCATTGCTGCCGCAGCTTCGTAATGGCTTCATCCGTAAAGCCTACGAAGGGGCTCCGCAAAACTCCGGCCAAAGCCCAGGACTTTGCCGGGTGGAGCAGTACGGCCAAAAGATTGATAATGTCCAGGATTTCCTGACGGTTGTAGAAGCCTTTGCTGTCGCTGACCTGGCTTTTAATACCCAGATTGCTGAGCGCTTCCGCATAAATCCGAGCCAGGTGGATGGCCGACACCAGGATGGCCACGTCCCCGTACTGCAAGTCCTCATGGGATTCTACCAGTTCTTTGATTTTTGCAGCTACCCAGACTCCCTGGGCCAGGTTGGCCTGGGCAGAATTCCCCTTATCCGGCTGCTGCAGCACGGCCAGTACCGGTTTCTCCGTGGAAGGCTGATGGGCCTTCAAGGGCTGAGCCGTTACATCGGATTTCTCATCGTTGCCTAACAGGTCATCAAACAAGGTATTGCAGGCTTCTATGATTTCCGGCGCCGAACGGAAATTATCATCCATGACGATGTTTTCTCCGCCCGTGGCTGCAATAGCGTCCCGGACTTTCTTAAATACGCTGACGTCCGCTCCCCGGAACTTGTAGATGGATTGCTTGGCGTCCCCTACGATGAACAGGTTGTGGCCCAGCAGCTTGTCCTTGCTGCCACCGCTGAGCAGGTACACCAGTTCCTTCTGCTCTTCGTTTGTGTCCTGGAATTCGTCCACCATGATGAATTTGAACTTATTCTTATACCAGGCTAGTACATCCGGATTCTCTGCCAGCATGCGCACGGCCTTGGCAGAAATAAAGCCAAAGCTGTACATCTGCTGAGCCTGAGCTGCCAGGAACAGGTATTCCCGGAACCGGGTCAAAATGTTCTGCCACCAGCCAGCCGTCCGGGCGCCTAATCCGTCATATTGGGTGACCAGCAGGTCGTTCACCGCCTGACGCAGGGCATCCACATAGTCTCCAATGCCCTTGGCTCCCTTAGTAATCCCTTTCATGAACGCCTGGACCGCTTCGTAGTTTCCGTCCTGTAGCCACTGGTGCAGTTGGTCCTGCTGACTGGCCCAAACTGCCAGTTTTTTCCTGGTGGCAGCCGTAATGCCGTCCTGCAGATGCACCAGGGCGTCAAAGGCCTGGTCCACGGCCAGTTTCTTATCCTCTTCTCCCTTGAGACTTTCTTCATAGGGTACTGCCAGGCTGCCCATAGCCAGGATGTCTGACAGGGAATCCATAAGCCCCAGCAGCATGTTTTCCAGATCTTTAATAGTATACAAAGCCAGCAGGCCCTGTATGTCTTCATTATCGTCCTTCATTTCCTGAACCAGGAAGCTGTGGACGGCCTGTTTTTGAAACGCCAGAACCTCATAGTCTTCCCGGATGGTAAAGGCCGGATCCATCCCTGCCTCCACCGGGTTTTCCCGCAGCACCTGATTGCAGAAGCTGTCGATGGTCGTAATGGATGCAGAGGCTGCCAGTTGAAGCTGCTGTTGCCAAAAAGCCCGGTCTTCGTCCGTCTCTCTGTCGTTCAATCGCTGAAGGATGCCTTTCCGGACACGCTCTGCCATTTCTTTTGCAGCCTTCCGGGTAAACGTAATGGCCAGGATTTCCTGAGCCGTGGCCTTTTTTTGCGCCAAAATCTCTAAAAACCGTTCCACCAGCACCCGGGTCTTACCGGAGCCTGCCCCGGCGGACACGGACACGTTCCGGTCCAGGGTGGTGATGGCCTGCTGTTGCTGTGGTGTGAAATTTGCCATACTCATTCCTCCTGTGACCTATGTGGATTTTCCTGCCACCGGCAGATATCCTTTGCCGGGCAATAGGGCGGACATTGGCCATTCTGTGGATGGGCTGGAAAACGTCCTTGGCGCATGGCCCGCACAGCAGCACTCATGGTTTCCCCCATTTTCTCCTGGACATCGGCCAGGATGGGAGAGTGGCTGTTCTTCAGCCAGGGCTGCTGCTTTTTCGTTTCAGTCGTCCACAATCCGCCTTTCCGTATCCCGCCATACTTTAGAGTGTAGTAGCCGGCTCCCAGGATGGCTTCCGGTGCCACCTGGCCTAACTGTTGGAGAGCCAGCAGGTACAGAGGCAGCTGGACCATCTGCCCGTTAGCCAACAGGACATTGGTAGGAACGCTGCTGGTCTTGTAATCCCACAGCACATAGGCAGTACCATTTGTGTCAATCCGGTCGATCTGACCGGAAAAATACACGTTCTCTCCGTCCACCTCATAGGGCAGAGCCGGCCACTTGCTGTCAATACAGCCGAAGGACCATTCCAGCTGGCAGGGCTTTAAAGCCAGAGGATCCTCAGCCTCATAGGCACATTCCTTTTTCAGCCAGGTCTGAAGCCATTTTCCATACCGCTTTTTCAGATGAGGGGCAGAGGCCGTATTCGGAATGTCCCCTTTCTCCACAAATTCCTGAAAGGTTTTGTCCAGGATGGCCTGTAGTTCCGGCTCCAGTTCTTTGTACTGCTCAGGCACCAGCTGTTGGTGTTTGTGCCGCCCTACGAATTGGGCCAGCGTCGCATGGAGCAGGCTGCCTACAATATTGGGAGCCGGCACATCCGTCATAGGTTCCCAAGGCCCCAGGCCCCATACCCGCCCCATGAGGAAGGCAAAAGGACACTGGAGATACGCATCCATGGAAGACGCGCTGAGCCGCAGGGGTCTGGCCAAACAACCGGGTACAAAGCCATTATAGGCGCTGACACCCTCCCAGCGCTGCTGGGCCGTCTTTGCGCGGGGGAAAAAATCTTCGCCCAGGCGTTCTGCCAAGAAAGACTGCTCCCTATTCTGCCACTGTCCCTGGTCCGCCAGCGTATTTACCAGCAGCGTTTCACTGTAACAGGTATCCAGACTATTTTCATAAACTTGGCAAGGAATGGAGCCGGATTGATAGAAGTTTTCCAAATCCTGGATATAGGCAGAAGCCCCTCCGTCCTCGTCCTCATACCAGCTGAGCCACAATTGTTTTGAAGCCAGAGCCGCCACAGAACCGAAGAAATACCGGTCCGTATCCAAAGACCGTGCCGCAATGGTCAGGTCCAATCCCAAGCCATTGAGCTCTATGCGCTCCTGATCACTGTAGAGCCAGCTTTCCCGTTTCACAGCCGGGAATACGCCCTCCCGGAGGCCCAGGATATAGACGTAGGGAATGGTCATACCCTGCACGTTGCCTGCTTCCAATACGTGGATGCCGCGGACGCTGCCCTGTTCCACGGTAACCGTACCGCCCTGGAGGCTGTCCTGCCAGAAGGCTGCCAGTTCGGAAAGGGGTAAAGGTACCTCCTTTTCCCCGCATTGTTCCTGCTGACGCACAAATGCTTCCAGCGTATCCTCTACAAACTCCACAGTCTGAGTCATAACTTTTACCTGCAGCAAAGGAAGCTTACCCTGCTGATGCAAGGCCCCCCAGGTCTGAGGCAGCTGCCACTGTTCCAAATTGCTTAGGAAGCCTTCCCGCCATTCTTCTGCCGTATGGTCTTTTTGACAGAAATCTAACAGTTCCCAAAAACCGGGTTCAATGAGCTGTTGGCGCTTCACATAGGCTAATAAATCTTTAGCCGAAGCAAAAAATGTAGTCGTGTAAATCTGGGCCAGGGTGTCCCGCTGGCAATGCCACAGTTCCTGAACCAGCGGACAGTCCAAAAGATTCTGCCACAGATCCACCTGGGACTTCCCATTTACCGCTGCAAACAGCTTCGTGAGAAAATCCGGCAGAGTCTGACCTGCCAGGCCTGTGACCTGGGGCAGGGCACAAGGGATGCCGTACTCCATAAAAGACCGGGCCAGGCCCTGATAATCCTGCATGCGCCGTACGATGAGCAGGATGTCTTCCGGTGCCGTACCCTTTTGCAGTCTGGCTTTGATATCCGATAAGGCCAGGCGGATTTCCTGCTCTACGCTTAAGGCCTTTCCAAAGGTCACATGCCCTGCCGGTACCTGGGAGCGGATCCCCGGTTTCCAGGTTTGGGCAAAGAGAGCCAGGTCCGCCGGTTTTTCTGCAGCAGGTTCTTCCTGGACCACCGTAAAGCCACCTGCATACAGGGTGGCGTAAATTTTTTCTGTGACAGAAGACAGCTCCGGCCGCTTGGGGTCGTAAAACAAGCCGATTTCTATGCTGCACTGCTTTGCCAGAGCCTGGATCAGCTGCAGCCGTACCGGATTAAAGGTATAGAATTCACTGCAATACACCTTATCCCAGGGAACGGTACCTCCCTCCTCCAGCACTTGGACCGCAGCCTTGTACAGGCCGGGCAGATCATACAGATCCCGGTCCGCCATTTTTGCGCAATAGACGTGATACAGCAGATCCAGCTCCAGGTCTTTTTCTTTCTGATTGCCCGTTCGGGACCAGTGGATCAACATGGAGTGGTACTGTTCCGGCTCAAGGCCATTCTGGGCAAATTCGTCAAACAGCTGCAGCAGGCTGTCGGCAAAACCCTGCTTGTCTGCCAAAGAGCCGAAATACGTAAGCCGGGGTGCCAGATAGGCCAGGGTTTCCTCGATGAACTTTTTCTGGGTGGACCGCTGGACGGGCTTATAGTCCTGCTCCCGGTGGTTATAGCGAAGGATTTCCCCGGCCAGAAAATCGATAGCGGCGGTCTTCACCACACCTTTCTGTTTTACCAAACTGGCAAAAAACCGGTTGGGCACTACAAACAGGGCTTTCCCATATTCATAGTTCCTGGCATCGGCCAAAAACCTGTCCCGCATGGTTTCCCCCAGCGTCAAGCAATGCAATTTATTTTCCATGTTCGACCTCTCTATCGCTCTTTTCTTCTTTTGTCAGCTTAGCTGACTACCTTGCCCGCCGCAGGCGTCCTCTTCGCTCTTTACTCTTCGCTTTTCGCTTATTTCATCAGCCCCACCGCATACTCCGCAATGGCCAGGCTGGACGTAAGGCCCGGAGACTCTATGCCAACCAGGTCTATCAGGTTCGGCAGTCCACGGTCTTCTTCGTTACAGATGATGTAATCTTGCCAGGGCATGCCGGGGCCCTGGATCTTGGGCCGAATCCCCGACATATCCGGACTCAGGTCCTCCCGCTCCACAAAGGGCAGGAACGCGTGGGCTGCCTGGTAAAACTGCTCCAGATGATCCGGATTTACAGAATAGTCGGCCTTGTCCGTTACATTGAAAGCGCTGGGACCGAACTTCACCATGCCATCCAGGCTCTTGGTTACATGGATGCCCAGTCCCTTCAGGTCCTTCATGGGAGGCGGATAGATGAGCCGGGTCATGAGTCGTGATTTGGCAGCGCACAGGCTGAAGTACTCCCCTTTCACGGGATAGATCCTGTAGCCCTCTTTGTCCACATCGATGCCCAATTGGGCCGGAATTTCATCGCTGTAGAGGCCCGCGCAGTTAAACAGATATCGGCAGCCGATTTTGTCGCTGCCTTCATCGTTGGTGTAGCTGACCACGTAGCCCTCTTCACCCTTTGCCACCTGCTCCACCTTGTGGTGGTAGGCCAGCAGGACGCCGTTGTCTTCGGCCTGGGTGGCCAGAGCTTTCATGAGCTCATAGGCGGAAATAATGCCCGTAGTCTCGGACAAAAGACCTCCCGTCGCTTCTATATTAGGCTCAAGGTCATGAACCTGGGCTTCTGTCAGATACCGTAATCCCGGCACGCCGTTTTTCTGGCCCTGTTCGTAAATCCCCTGAACAGCTTCTTCTTCCGCCTGATTCCGGGTAATGATCAGTTTGCCGATGCGCTGATGGGCCACGTGATGAGCCTTGCAGTATGCATACAGCATAGGATTGCCCTTCACGCACAATTTAGCTTTCAGGGTTCTGGAAGGATAATACATGCCTCCGTGGATGACTTCGCTGTTCCGATCCGAAGTCTCCTGGCCGAAGGTCCTGTGTTTTTCGCATAATACGACCGTATAGTCCGGGTACACCATGCTGACCTGCACAGCAATAGCCAGCCCGATGACCCCGCCACCAACGATGACCACGTCTACTTTGTCCAATAGATTGCCTCCTTGTTCGTAGGGGCGCATCGTAAGATGCGCCCACCAGGAATTCCCTAGACGAACTATCTTGGTGGGCTTATCTAACGATAAGCCCCTACGGTTGCAAATGCTATAATTGGAATTTTTGGCAAACACACACAATAATTATTCCATTGCTTCTTTAATATTTTTTACCAATTTCTTAATTTCACTATCTCCTTTATACTTTTTCGCTTTTTTCACGTACTTCTCCACTAATTCGTCGCCACCGTCATAGCTGGAGAGACCTACCATGGGGTCTTCTTCTGCAAGGGCCTTGAGAATATATCCGGCGGCGATGAATTCTTCTTCCGTCAGGTCGCTAGTCACCAGGCCTGCCAAGTCAATCTTCTCCGCAACGACCAGGGCGCTGTAATTGGGATTCACCGTATTATGGCAGCCTTCCAGCAGCAGCCAGCGGCGGATTTCCTCTGTGGCCGGTTCCAGGGCCTTCACAGCATGGATTCTGCCCCAGCCGTGGGTACGTTGGGCCAGCTGGAAAATTGCCTCATTGGCTTCAGCACCATAAACAGATTGCAACAGCAGGATCACAAAATACGTGAATTCGTCGCAGCTGCCGATAGTCAGCAGTTCGCCCTTATATTCTGCCACCAGGTCAGGAGCCAGACTGGGCAGCAGCACGAGAGCCAGCTTCAGGCTGGAAATATTCTCAGCAGCCAGCAGCAGATCCTTCAAAAAGTCCGCCATGGCATTTGTCTGCAGGTCACTGGTATGTTTGCCTGCCCATTTCTGCACGTCTCCATAAGCCATGATCATAGGAGTCTTCGGCCGGCCCAGTTCGTCCTGTACGAAGGCTTTGGCCAGATTCTCTTTGGCTTCCTCAAAACTGCCGGCAGCCGCCTGTTCCAAGGCTTTTTTGAGAAGGGAAATATTCCGGTGTTCCGGGTCATAGTGGTACAGGCACAACCCATCAAATTCTCCGGAATAGAATTTATAGGATCCTGCCGTCAGCTGGGGCAGGCTGAAGCCGTCTGGCAGGGAACCATCCGGCAAAAGGGCATTGTGAATCTGGTTATAGATAGAAGCCATACTATCCGTCCTTTCTACTGCAAAAAATGTTTTCAATATTAGTATATAAAATTATCAATCAGAAATAAAAGCAAAATTACGAATTTTTTATTAGGATACACCTTTGAGAGTCCGTTTTTTTACCCTATTCCTTTGCTACACTTACCTCAAAGGTTGAAAAATATAAGGTGGAAAGCAGGTGAGGGTATCAAAATATAGGGTAATCGGTTGAATATGGACCTCATTTCCCTGATGAAGAAAGGACACCCTGACGTATGAAGACAATAGATAACGTGGACCACTTCCTGGTGGAGGATCTGCAGAAAACCCTGCACAAAGGAAGCAGACTGTATTGGATTGGAAATTGTTTTTCCCTATCTATGTTCGAAGCACTGAAGCCACAGTTGGAAACATGCCATTCCCTGGAATTTATCTTCCCTGAAAAAATCAATATCCTGGAAGAAGAAGCTTTCCCAGCCCTTCAGCAACCCAGAAGCCTGCTGGAGAAACGTGGGCTCCTCATAGACTGCCTCCGCTGGATCCGGGAAAAAGCCCGGTTCAAGGTAAATCCCGGCCTGAAAGGCCAGGGAGACTCCTTATGGATCTGCAATAAACATCATATGGTTTCTTATACTGACAAAGCCGATTTTACGGCCAGTCCTGCATCTATCCTGCGACAAAAGCTGCCCTACGACAAGACTTACCTCACTCATTTCCAAAACCTGTGGACTGATACAGAATACACAGAGGACGTAACAGACGAAGTCATGGAACGGATTATGAAATTATGGTAAAAGGAAGACGCTGTGAAAATCATTTTTTTCACAGCGTCCTCTTTTTGTCAGCTTTGTTGGCCACCTTGCCCCGCGCAGCGGCCTCTTCGCTCTTCACTTTTTGCTCTTCGCTTATCCAAGTTTGCTATAAAACTCTCCCAAAATCTTCTCCATCTTGTCCTTCGTATCTCCGGGATGAGCTTCGTAGACCTTGTCGTCGCCGTAGAAGAATGTAGGCACGTAATAGTAGTTGCGGCCCTTCAGTTTCTCAGGATTGACAGTTTCGTCTACTTTTTCCAAAGGGATATCCTTGTATTCCGGATGGGCTGCAAACAGTTCGTCCAGCACTTCCTGAGCCATACGGCAATACGGGCAGCCATTCATGTGGATAAACAATACGTTTTTCATATTCAATTCCTCCTTATTTTCGTTAACCTTAATAAAAATAAAGTTGACCTTTTCACTTGGTTTTCCTATAATCGTTACATATATTATAGTAACAGAAGGGATGACGATTGTGAAGGAAACATTAACACAATGGACGGATAAAATTATTGACGGATATAGATTGAAACCTACGGATGAGCTGGTAGCCAACTTCCTGACGCTGCCCCTTGACGAGCTACAGAAGGAAGCCGGCCGGATCCAGAAACATTTCTGTGGCAACCACGTGGATTTTTGCACCATTATCAACGCCCGCAGCGGCCGTTGCGGCGAAGACTGCGCTTATTGTGCCCAGGCTGCCTGCCACCATACGGGCTGTGACGAATACGGCTTTTTGGATGAAGACGAGATCATGAAGACCGCCAGGGCGGACCAGGATGCCGGTGCCAACCGGTTCGCCATGGTCACCAGCGGCCGTGCCCTCGTAGGACCGGATTTTGAAAAAGCCCTGAAGATCTACAAAGACATGGGAGAAAAACTCTCCATCGAACTGTGCGCCTCCCACGGCATCATCAGCCGGGAACAGCTGCACAGGCTCCATGAAGCCGGCGTCACCAGCTACCATCACAATATCGAAACCAGCCGCCGCTTCTTCCCCCACATCTGCACGACCCACACCTTTGACGACCGGATCCGGACCATCAAGGCCGTCCAGGCCGAAGGCATGTGCTGCTGCTCCGGTGGTATCATCGGCATGGGCGAAACCTGGGAAGACCGTATCGACATGGCCTTCACCCTGCAGGAATTAGGCATCGAGTCCATCCCTATCAACGCCCTCATGGCCATTCCCGGCACAAAGATGGAAGGCCGTCCCCCTCTCAAGGGTGACGAAATCCTGCGGACCATCGCCATCTTCCGGTTCATCAATCCCACGGCCAACATCCGCCTGGCTGCCGGCCGCAAGCTGCTGCCGAAGAATGGTGCAACCGCCTTTGTCAGCGGCGCCAGTGCCAGCATTACCGGCAACATGCTGACCACCAGCGGCACCACCATCAAAGAAGATATGGAGATGATCAAAGAGTTAGGGTTGGTCAATAAATAAAAAAAAGGAGCTGTGAAAAAACAACCCCTTTAAAAGAAAAGGACTTCCGTTCAAAAAATGA
>OMUE01000130.1 GCA_900314165.1 uncultured Acidaminococcus sp. | reverse complement strand
GAAGAGGCGCCTGCGGCGGGCAAGGAAGTCAGCCATGCTGACAATAAAAAGGAGCTGTGAAAATCATTTTTTCACAGCTCCTTTTTTCCTTGCTCCGCGCAGCGGCCTCTTCACTCTTATCTCTTAGCTCTTCGCTTTGCCAGCGCCTTTACTCCCTCTTCGCAGGCTGATTGCGGCTGGCAATCTTCTTTTCGTACTGTTCCTTGATGAACTTCGTGGCCAGCATGTCCACTTCTTCCACAGTGGCGGCACCGTGGGTCAGGTTCTCTTCCAGGAACGGATACAACAGTTCGATCTGTTCCTTCGTGTCAATGATAGTAATGATAACGGGCAGATTAATGGAGTCGGACACACTGATCATGAGCCGCCGTTCCTTGCCCCGGATACGGCTGCCATAGCCCTGGGTAGCCCGCAGGACCGTACAGCCGGCAATTTTGTATTTTGTACAAACGTCAAAGATCGCCTTAAAGAAAGGTTTATCTTTGTAGAAGAAATCTTCCCCTACATAAATGGTTAATTTCGTTAATTTGATGAAATCGCCTGCCATAAGCCCTGCCTCCTGTTCTTATTTACTTACATTTTAACATAAATGCAGAATTTATGTAATAGTTTGTTTGATTTGTTAATCAAAAAGGTAAAATGCGCTGCACTACCCCCTCGCCAGATGCAGGCATCTGGCCCTCTCCCCCTCACGGGGGCGACTGTCCGCAGGACGCCTTTTCACTGTTCACTGTTCACTTTTTACTCTTCACTATTCACTTTTTCCCGTACCTTCTGCCGGCGGCGCTTCTGGATGTAGGCAGCCGCTACAGCCCCTACGACCACAAACACCATAACCCAGCCGGAGGCTTTCACAGGGTTCAGATACGTAACCGTGGCTTCCATGGGCACCTTTTCGCCCAGCGTCAGCTTCCAGGTCAGGGTCTTCCGGTCGTCGCTGACCTTAGGTGCATTAGTGCTGTCCACGGCGGCTGGCAGGACCAACGTGAACTCCAGGTCAAACTGCTTCAGGATATTCTCCAGCACAGCCTGGGCGTCCTTGTCCTTCAGTTCGTGGCCGGCACCCATATTCAGGCCCGTGTTGACGGAAATAGTATCAAACAGCAGGCCTCCGTCCATGGTGACCACGGGCTTTTTGTCCGGAGCTTTATCCCCGGATTTTGCCGGTGCCTCCTTGTCCTGGGCAGGAGCCTTGCCTGCTGCAGACTGAGCTGCCTGCTGCCAGGTCTTGAAGTCAAAGGTCTTCAGGATTTTGGAGTCTTTGATATCCTTCAACTGATTATAGTGTTTATGAGCCACAAACCCGCTATAATCCCCTTCTGCCGTTTCTTTGATCCGGTAGCCATCGTTGCGGAAGTCTTCCCGGTAGGCATCCACCGTAGGTTTCAATACGGGCATGGACATCAGCTGGCAGGTCAGGTCTGCGGCTCCCAACCGGGTAACTTCCAGCGTAATATGGCCTTTGGCGCAGCCGCCTAAAAGCATGGTAAGTACAAGCAGCAGCACTGCTACAAACTTTTTCATAAAGGCCTCCCGGCTTTACTGTTTTCTTTCAAAATGTCGACAATCTGCTGGCGCAGGATATTCTTACGGACTTTGCCAAGACCTGTCCTGGGGAAGTCTTTCATAAAGAAGTACTTCCGTGGCACTTTGTAAGCTGCCATATGGTCCAGGAGATACTTGCGCAGGGCAGCAGACGATACGTCCGCCCCGTCCTGCAGGATGAGACAGGCTGTAATGGCCTGACCCCGAAGCCGGTCCGGCACGCCGAACACGGCTGCTTCCCGGATACCCGGGTATTTCCGGATGACATTTTCCACTTCCCGGGGATATACATTCTCCCCGCTGGAAATGACCATATCCTTCACCCGGTCCACCAGGAAGATGAAGCCATCTTCGTCCTCATAGCCTATGTCCCCGGTGTGGAGCCAGCCTCCGGCAAAGGCTTCCTTCGTAGCTTCCGGCTGGTTCAGGTAGCCCAGCATCACGTTGTCCCCCTGGACCACCACTTCTCCTTTTTGGCCCTGAGGCACGATGTGGTTCTCCTCGTCCACAATGTGGACGGTAACGTTGGGCAGGCTGGGTCCGATAGAACCGTACTTAATCTTGTCCGGCAGGTTCACGGATACCACAGGGGAGGCCTCGGACAGGCCATAGCCTTCCATCACCGGTTTGCCAAATTTTTTGGCAAAGGCCGGGCCCATAATCTGCCCCAGGGACGCGCCGCCGCAGATGAATTCTCTCACCGTAGCGATTTCTTCCGGTTTGGCCCCATCCAGCAGCAATTCCATGACAGCAGGCACGGCTACAAAGATGGAGATTCTGTATTTCTGGACCAGGCGCAACGCCGTCTTGAAGTTGTAGTTGGCCTGGATGACCACCGTTGCCCCGATGTTGAATACCCCGGTAATGCATACGGTCCAGCCGTAGCAGTGGTACATGGGCAGCAGGCACAAAACGATGTCCTCAGGCTGGAACTTCACAGCCAGCAGGTAGTCCCGGGCATTGCAGAGCAGGTTCTTGTGGCTCAGCATGGCCCCTTTAGGAGTGCCCGTAGTACCGGAGGTATAAATGATGGTGCAATTGTCATTCTCGTTCCTTTCATAGGTACGCAGAGGCTGGGACACCGGACCGTCCAGGTCGCCGAACGTATATTGGGGCAGAGACTGCAAGCCCAGTTCGGCCAGTGCATCCTCCAGAGGCAGCTTCTCCTGGGTAATGAGCAGCTTCATAGCGGCATCTTTGGCCATAAAGGCCACTTCCCGGGGCACCAGCTGGAAGTTCAGGGGCACAATGACGCCACCGGCCCGGATGACTGCAAAATAAGCAGTAACGAATTCTGCGCAGTTGCGGCTGAACAGGCCTACCCGGTCCCCCTGCTGCAGGCCGGCCTCTTGCAGATAACGTGCCCAATGATCCACCTTTTCGCGCAGCTGGCCATAAGTGATCTGCCTGTCCTGGTCGATGATGGCGATTTTGTGGGGTGCTGGACCTGCCAGCAATTCATCATAAAACATACTGGCCTAGACTCCTTTCTTGTCTAACCAATCAATTAATTTCATAAAGGGAAATCCTTGCCTTTACCTGTGAAAACGAGTAAGATGGATGTGTAAAAATCATACAGAAAGAAGTGGATTTCATGAGAGAATTTAGAATCGGCGCCGTAGGTGAAGCTACCGAAACCGTACTTCATACGAATACAGCAGCTGCTATGGGCAGCGGCTCTTTGGATGTTTATGCGACCCCTGCTATGCTGGCCCTTATGGAAAAGGCAGCCTGCAATATTGTAAACCCCTGCCTGGATGACGCCACCACCAGCGTAGGCATCGGCGTCACTCTGAGCCACAATGCGGCTACGGCCGTGGGTAAGACGGTGTCCGCCAAAGCTGTCCTGGTAGGCGTGGATGGCCGGAAGCTCACGTTTAAAGTCACGGTGTCCGATGATTACGGCACCATCGGTTCCGGCACCCACGAACGGTTCCTGGTAAACAAAGAGAAATTCCTGGGCAAGCTGGCCAAGAAAGACCAGCTGTAAGCCTTAAAGATTCCGTGTGAGGGTCTGCATGACCATCAGGTTGCTGACCACCCCTACACCGCCCGGCACAGGGGTATAGGCACTGGCTCTGGCCAATTTGGCCGCTTCAGGGATATCTCCCTCCAGATGCCCATCTACGGAATTGATTCCCACATCTACAACAACGGCATCCGGCCTGATCATCGGTTCTGTAATCAGGTTCGGGGTGCCCACAGCACTCAGGAGAAGATCTGCCTGGCTAGTTTTAGCCGGCAGGTCTTTTGTTGTTGAGCGGCAAACGGTGACAGTGCAGCGTTCCTCAATAAGCATCAGAGTCAGAGGACGGCCTACTACATCACCATATCCTACCATAACTGCGTCCTCTCCTGCCAGAGGGATCTGATAATATTTCAGGATGGCCATACAGGCCCGGGGCGTACAGGGTGCCCAGGGGCTGGCCCCCAGATAGAAGCGGCCGCTGTTCAGGGGATGGATGCAGTCCATATCCTTGTCCGGATCCAGTTTGTAGATGATGGAGGTCCGGTCCAGATGGCTGGGGACGGGCATAAGGGGCAGGATGCCCGTCACAGTATTATCCAGGCTCAGTTCTTCCAATGCCCGTTCGGCCTGCTGCTGGGTCACGTCCGCCGGCAGCTCCACGTCCCGGGTCGTAATGCCCAGGCTGGCCGCGGTTTTCAGCAGGCTGCGTTTATACACGTGGGCCGCCGGGTTGTCGCCGATGATGAACGTAGCCAGGGTCACGTGATGGGTTGCAAATTTTTCTTTTAAGGTATTCCGGATGCTTTCTGCTACCGGTTTTCCCGCCATTCTCAGCTGGGTCATGGGTTTCCTTCTTTCTATGCGGGCGCACCGCCGCTACGCTCTGGGGCGCCCCTACGGGATTAGGGATTAGGGATTAGGTATTAGGGATTAGTGCGCAGCGCGCCCTCTTCGCTCTTTACTCTTCGCTTTTCGCTATCCTTATCTGAACCACACCGTCACTACATCCCCAGGGTGCAGGATGGTGCCGGGAGCAGGGACCTGCTTCCAGCTGGTACCCGTGCCTTCGGGAACCAGGGACAGGCCTCCGCCGGCAAGAGCCTTGGCCACTTCCCGCATGGAATAACCGGCCAGGTTCGGCAGCCGGGAGCTGCCATCTTTCTGGGGCTTCAGCGGTTCCAGGGTCTTCGTCTTGCTTTTAGGTGCTGTCAGGGATTCTACAGTGGGCAGTCCTTTGAAATCACTGGGCTGGATGCCTTCGGCTACCAGGATCTGCTGCAGCGTATCCCGGAAGATAGGTGCGGACACCTGGGAGCCATAGAAAGCGCCTTTAGGAGAATCCAGCATGATGATCATGGCGTATTTCGGTTTATCACTGGGTACAAAACCCACGAAGGAGGCAATGTACACGCCGGGGATGTAGCCGCCTTTAGGAGACAGCTTTTCAGCCGTACCGGTCTTGCCGGCAATCTTGTAGCCCTTGATCTGGGCCGTCTTGCCGCCCCCTTCGGATACGACCTTCTCCATCATGCCCCGCATCTGTTCGGCCACTTCCGGTGTAATGACCTGCCGGACTTCCTGCCGGTGGTTTTCCTGGAGCACCTGTCCTGCAGGAGAGATGACCCGTTTCACAATATAGGGCCGCACCAGCGTGCCTCCGTTGGCAATAGCGCAGATAGCCCGCAGCATCTGCAGGGGCGTTACAGCAATGCCCTGGCCGATGCCCATGGTAGCTACGTCCGAAGGCACCATGTCTTTAGGATTGTACAGGATGCCCGCTTCTTCCCCGGGCACATCGCTGCCGGTGACTTCCCCGAAGCCGAACTGCTTGGCGTACTCCGTTTCCTTCTCGCCGCCCAGCTTCAGGCCCAGGGCAGCCATGCCCGTATTCAGGGAAAATTTGATGACGTCTGTAAACGTGACCTTGCCCCGTCCGGATCCATCCCAGTTGCGGATCCGGCGTCCCACTACGTCGATGCTGCCCTTGTCGTCAAAGGGCGTATCCGGTGTAATGATGCCTTCCATAAGGCCTGCAGAGCCCATAATGGGCTTGAACACGGAGCCCGGTTCATAGACGATGCCTACACCTCTGTTCATGTAGGTGTCGGCCTTGAATTTATAAAATTCGTTTGGATCGAAGGTGGGCCGACTGGCCATGCCCAGGATTTCCCCTGTATTGGGATCCATGAGGATGGCGGCGGCACTGGCAGCCTTCGTCTTCAAGATGGCGTCGTCCAGGCTTTTCTCCAGGATAAACTGCATCCTGGCGTCTATGGTCAGTTCCACCGTATTCATGCGGCGGGCCTGGGCTTTGTCAAAATCTTTCTGGCCAAAGCGGTTGCCTTTGGCGTCAAAGAAGCTGACACTTTTCTGGTTCTGGGTCTTCAGGGTCTTGTCCATGGAGGCCTCTATGCCTTCCAGGCCTTTGTCCTCCGTACCTACAAAGCCCAGGACCTGAGCTGCCAGCTTGTTCTTCGTGTAGTACCGCTTGCTTTCGTTCTGGAAATGGAAGCCGCTGAGCTTCTCGTCCTTTAAAATCTGTTCCACCTGATCCGTCATGTCCGGATCCATGGTCCGTTTTACGTACAGGAATTGTTTATCCGTATTGGAAAAATCCTCGTACAGTTCCCGGGCATCCAGGCCCAGCACGGGAGCCAGCTTTTCTGCGGCCACTTTCCGGGGGTCCCGGATAGGCTGCTTGCCTTTGGGCCACCGGTCCGGATCGTCGTCCATTTCCTGAGGGTTCACGGTCAGGGTCTTGCTCAGGATGCTGACAGCCAGTTCCTCCCCGTTCCGGTCCACGATGCTGCCCCGGGGGGTGATTTCCGAATGCTCACCGCTGATCTGATTCGCCGCCCGGATCTTCAGCTCATTGCCCTGGATCAGCTGGGTCTTGAACAATTTACCCACCACAAGCACCAGGGCCACGGCCAGGACCCGGCAGAGGATGTTAGCCCGTCTGTGGCCTTCTTCCAACACGCTGCTTTTATCCGCGTCCAGATTAATAATTTTTGAAGAACGGCGGAACCTGTTCTTGGGCGGTTCCGGCTTTTTCTTATTCTTGCTGTAGGGCCATTGGGGAATCTTCATGGACGCCACCTTCTTTCCTGAACCCGGTAGCCGGGAGAAGGACGGAACCTGGGCGCAGGCTCAGGCTGCTGCTCCTGGGCCGTCTTCAGCTCATGACGGTACACGGAGATCACAAGCCCCACGGCAATAAGGGAAGCCCACAGGGATGTGCCCCCGTAGCTGATGAAGGTAAGGGGTACGCCTATGACCGGCAGGATACCGCAGACCATGGCCATATTGGCCACTGCCTGGCCTACCAGGAAAAAGTTGGCTCCTGTTACCAGCAGGAAGCCGCTTCTGTCCCGGGTCTCTTTGGCAATGGCGTACATGCTGGCGCAGAGCAGGATAAAGAGGACCATCAGAAATAGGGCGCCCAAAAAGCCCCACTCCTGGCAGAAAATCGCAAAAGCAAAGTCCGTATGGGCTTCCGGCAGATAGAAGAATTTCCCGGTTCCCATTCCCAGGGGATTGCCAATCAGCCCTCCGCTGCCGATGGACACCAGGGATTGGACAGTCTGATAGCCGGCACCCTGAGGATCCACCCAGGGATCGAACCAGACCTTCACCCGGTTGAACCGGTAGGGTTCCCGGATGATCATGAGGGCAGCTGCCCCCAGGCCCAGGCCCAGTACGGCCGCCATTTCCTTCCCGGGCATGCCGGCAACGAAGTACAGCACCAGCATCAGGGCCAGGATGATGGCCGCTGTGCCCATATCGGGCTGCTTATAGACCAGGGCCGCAAGCAGCAGGGCTCCCAGGAAGGCCTGGTTCACATCCATTTTATACAGATGGGGTTTCCGACCTTTTTCCATGAGTTTTCCCAAATAGGAGGCACCGATGATAAGGACCCCTAATTTTACGAACTCAGAAGGCTGGAAGGAGATGGGGCCAAGGATGATCCAGCGCTGAGCCCCTTTGACGGACCGGCTGAAGGCATCCACGTACACCAGCGCGGCAAACATGCCGGCGTAGATCAGTCCTTTATAGCGGAAGAAAGAATGGTAATCCATCTTGTAGCCCACGTACCACATAATGAAAAAGCCGGTGACGGCAAACAGGATGTACCGGAACAGATAATGATAGCCGCTTTTGAACATGGATTCCGCCTCTACGAAACTAGCGGAAAATACATTGACACAGCCAATGAGCATGAGGAACAACACCAGAGACAGCATGGCATCCTTGGCATTATCCCAGATCAGGAACTTCTTATTCATGACTCTGCTGCTCCTTTAAAACCTGACTTCGCAGAAATTAATGGTTTTGCCTTTGGCACTGAACTTCATTTCGTATTCCGTCTGGGCTTCGTTCAGGAGATCCGTGTGATGCAGGTCCGTAGTCAGGGCCAGGATCTCCAGGCCGAATTCCTTGAATTCCTCGACGGAAAACGCGAACAGGTCATCGTTGTCCGTCTTGAACCGCAGGTGGCCGCCGGGTTTCAGGATCTGCTTGTACTCCGCCAGGAACGTCCGATAGGTCAGCCGCCGTTTGGCATGGCGGGCTTTCGGCCAGGGATCGCTAAAGTTCAGGTACAGCTCATCCACTTCGCCCGGTGCGAACCAGGCCAGCAGATTGGCCGCATCGGCCCGGATGATACGGGCATTAGTCAATTCCTGCTCCCGAATCTTTTTCACGGCATAGTAGCAGACTTCCCGCTGGGTTTCCATGCCCAGATAGCCTATATCCGGGTGCAGCTGGCTCATGGTAGCCAGGAACTGGCCCTTGCCGCAGCCGATTTCCATATGGACCGGACTGCCTCCGAAAAAGGTTTCGGACCAATGGCCTTTGTATTGTTCCAGATCCGTTTCAATGAGCTCTTTGCCCGTATAGTCTTCCAAAGCCTGGGGAATCCAGGGCTTCTTACGCAAACGCATAGATAATGTCCTCCTAAAGATTTCTATATAGACAAACCCACCACCGTTTCTTCGAAACGGTCCCCCGCCCTTAAAAAGGGCGGACTTGTGATTTAAATGCTCTTTCAAACAACAAGGGCCATGTAATGTACACAGCCCTTGTAAATAGGTACATGTTTTATTTATTGGGGCCCAGATCGTATTTCTTCAGATAACGATACAGGGTAACGCGGCTTACGTCAAGCATAAGAGCCAATTTACTGATATTGCCCCCTGCCTGCTTCCAGGCCGCCACAAATGCATCCTTGTCGTGCTTCCAGGACTTTTCGATGCGGTGCTCACCGGGCAGCTTGATATGGGAGGCTTCGATAACGCTGCCAGCCGTATGGAAGAAGGCCTGCTCGATGACCCCCTGCAGCTGTTTGATGTTGCCGGGCCACTGGCAGCTGTTCAGCATGTGCAGTGCTTCCTTGGACAGGGTCTTGCTGGGCATATTGTGCCGGGCTGCCATTTCCGTCAGGATATGGTTGGCAATGACTTCCACGTCCTCCACCCGTTCCCGCAGGGGCGGTACCCGGATGACCGTACCGATGACCAGTTCGTACAGGCTGCGGGAGAACAAGCCTTTATCCGTCAGCCGTTTCAGGTTGGAGTCGCAGGCCGCAATGACCCGCACATTGAATTTCCGGCGGGTCCCCGTATCCCGGTTCAGCACACCGTTGCGCAGGGCATCGGCCAGGATGTCTTCCAGCCGGGTAGGGAATTTTTCGATTTCATCCAGGAACAGGGTGCCCCCGTTAGCCAGTTCCAGGCTGCCGGCGGTCACATGGCCTGCCCCGTCGTCGCTTCCGAAGAATTCTGCTTCCAGTTCCTTTTCCGTGCCCTCGTGGCCCCGGACCGTAATGAGGGGTGCCGCGGCTCTGGGGCTGGCCTGGTGGATTCCGTGGGCCAGGCGTTGTTTGCCCGTGCCCGGTTCGCCCTGCAGCAGCAGGTTGTTGTCCCCACGGGCCACCCGGGCAGCTTTATGCTGTAGGGCCAGGAATTCTGTGGAGTTGCCCACCATGCTGTACAGGCTGTAGCGGGAGCTGTAGCCCGTGGCATGGGCGATGGTGGTCTTCAGGTCTTCTATGGACATGGAGATAATGACGATGCTGTCCACCTTGCCGCCGATCTTCACCGGCAGGACCGTGGTCACATCTTCAAACGTCCTGTCCTGGGTAATCCAGGTAATTTCCTTGCGCAGGGTACTCTTGCCGTTCATGGCTTTCTGGATAGGGATGTGTTCGTAGTTCAGGAACACCTCATCCAGACGGTTCCTGCCTTCCAGGCGCTTCTTGCCGTTGGTGTTGGCATAACGCAGGGTCCCGTCCTTATTCAGCCAGTACACAGAGGCCGGGATCTCTTCAGAAATCAGGCCGCAGACCTTCCAGTATTCCAGCATGTTCAGGTAGTTCTCGATGGAATACTTCATGGTCATGAGCAGGCTCAGCAAAATGTCATAGGGCAGCTCATTCTGATCCAGGGAGAAGATAGCCACGATATAACGGCTCTGGCCGGCTACTACGATAGGAGCGGAGCAGGCGTCACCGGAATGGCTTTCCCGGATCCACATTTCCGG
This sequence comes from uncultured Acidaminococcus sp., assembly GCA_900314165.1. The sequence goes on along the minus strand of OMUE01000130.1, from coordinate 2,424 downwards.
TCCAAACATCAGGAAGGGCACATTGTGGGCTCTGGCCACGGAAATGCTGGACGTACCCACATCCTCTTCCAGGACCCGCATGCCTTGGATGTCCTCGATGCTTCTCTGGAAGAAGGGCAGTGCATAATTTTTCAGCACATAACCGTCCCCATCTACCAGCAGCATGCTCAGGTTATGGGAATTGAAATACTGCTTGTTCTGTTCAAACAGTCCGTCCACATATTCCACCACATCTTTGTGGATGGACAGCTGTTTTTCCAATTCTGCGGCCGTCAGCCGTACCCCATCCACGGGCATAACTTCGTGCGGCAGTTTCCTGGCTTCGCAGCGGCGCCAGGATTCAGCCACCCAGGGATGGACATTGGGATCGATAATCCCCTCATCGATAAATTTATTGTAATAGCTCGTCAATTTTTCCTTATTACGGCGTTCCCTAATCATATCGCTACCCCCTGCCTCTTTTTATCTGTAAGAACTCTTCCCATCCGTCGGAACCAATACGCGTTTGGCTCCGTAATACCGTTGTTTCCAATAATCCTCTTTCAGGCTGCTGAGCCGTACCCCTTGGGAGGACGTGGCATTCCAGAACATGCCGTTGCCTGCGTAGATGCCCACGTGGGACGCCCCCGGCTCATAGGTCGTGAAAAACACCAGATCCCCGGGCTGCAGCTGCCTCTGGGTCACAAACAGGCCCTTTTCGTACTGCAGGTCCGCCGTCCTGGGGAGCTTGGCCTTGTGCTGCCGGAATACATACTGCACGTAGCCGGAACAATCGAAAGCCCTGGGCGTGGTACCTCCGAAGCTGTAGGGCACTCCTTTGTAGCGGGAGGCTGTCTTCACCACGTCCTTGCCCTTTACGCCGTGGATGCCCTCTTTGAAGAAGGCTTCTTCCAGGATCCTGTGGTACGTGTTGTCGTCCACTTTGCCCGTGGCCGACAGCTTATGGCTCTTCTGGAACTCCCTGACCTGCTGTTCCAGGGTCTTCGTATATTTCCCCGTGGTCGGGGTCTTGATACCAAGGACATTGAACTTGATCTGCACCGTCTTGACCTTCCAGCCCTTGTCCCCCACCTTCAGAGCCGGGTTCGCCGCGCCGGCCGGCAATGGCAGAGCCAGAAGGGCCAGGAGCAGGGCCGTGATAATCTTCTGTACATGCATTACACGTTGCCTCTTTTCTTCTTGCTATTTCGAACGGGCGGCACCACAAACCCACCACCATCCTACGGATGGTCCCCCGCCCTTGAAAAGGGCGGACATATGTTGAAAAAGCTATAAGTGCCGATTTCACAGTTTAGTGTAACGATGCAGTCCAAAAAACAGACCACATCCTAATATTCCATATTAGTATAAACTTCCCAATCCGTCAATTTCGATAATTTTGCCTTGGCTTCGTCCAGCTGGGCCAGCAGCTTGTCCTTATCCTGAGGCAGCGTACCGGCCAGGGGTACGTAGTTGGAAATATGGTTGCTGCGGAACAGGGTATGCCTGCCGAGCTCGATGAACGTGTTGGCAATGAGCGTATGGGCTTCTTCCGCAAGGCCTGCAGGCGACAGCAACTCGAACTGCCCCTCCTCAAACTGCCGCAGCATCTCCGTACCCTTGTACAGCCGCAGGGTCAGCACACTGAGCATGTTGGGCTGGATGGCCGTAATGGCCTTGCCGGTCTCTATAGCGTGGCGCTCACTGTCCGCCTTGCCGCCTAATCCTGCAATGACCATCATAGACAGCTTCATGCCGCAACGGACCACCTTCTGGCCGGCCGCAATGGCTTCTGCCGTCGTAACGCCTTTCTTGATCCGGGCCAGCAGCTCGTTGTCCCCGGTCTCCAGGCCAAAGTACAGCATCTTCAGGCCTGCTTCCCTGAGGGCTATGAGCTCTTCATCGGACTTGCGCAGGATATCTTTGGGCCCTGCATAGGACGTGACCCGCTGCAGGTTGGGGAACGTCTTATAGAGCACTGCCAGGATCTTCAGCAGCTTTTCCGTGCTGAGCACCAGGGCATCCCCGTCTGCCAGGAAGATGCGCTGGACGTATTTCTGGGCATATTTCGCCGCCATGGCAATCTGTCGGGAAATCTCCTCATCGGGACACACGGCAAATTGCACGTCCTTATACATAGCGCAGAACGTACAGGTATTGTGGGCGCAGCCCCTGGTGACCCGCAGGATGAAGCTTCTGGCTTCACTGGGTGGCCGGAATACCGGTGTCTCATAATCATCAAAATATAAGCCAAACATAAGAGGCAGCCTCCGTCTTCGCATAATTTCACGGATGTTTTTTGCTGTTTTTGGGGTTTTACTTCCTATTATATATAGGTCAGATTTTCATAACATTCATTGAATTCGCACAGCTGTACAAAACATTCCTTGTCATGTTAATTATTATAAACTATTTTACAATTTTTTTCAGGTATTTTTGTAAACT
>OMUE01000075.1 GCA_900314165.1 uncultured Acidaminococcus sp. | reverse complement strand
TTGGTCAGTCCGGTAAGACCGTTACCCCGAAGATCTACTTCGCTTGCGGTATTTCTGGTTCCGTACAGCATAAAGCTGGTATGAGCAAATCCGATACCATCGTCTGCATCAACAAAGATCCGGATGCTCCTATGTTCGCCATCTCCAAATATGGTATCGTTGGCGATGCTCTGAAGATCCTGCCTCTGCTGACTGCAAAGATTAAGGAATTCAAAGAATCCTAATCTCAATATGATATAATAAGTCCGGACTGATATACAGCCCGGACTTTTTTTAGGAGAGGGGAATTTCATGAAGAAGACAAAAATTATCTGCACCATGGGTCCCGCTACGGACAATAAGGAGCTGCTGGTCAAGATGATGAAGGCCGGCATGGACCTGGCCCGGTTCAACTTTTCCCACGGTTCTCACGAGGAATGTGCGGCACGGCTGAAACTGGTCAAGGAAGCTGCCGCCGAAGCTGGTAAGGTCATTGGGTATATTGCGGACACGAAGGGCCCGGAAATGCGCCTTGGTCTTTTCAAGGGGGATAAGACCACGCTGGAACCGGGCAGCAAATTCGTGCTGACCACAGAAGATATAGAAGGCACCAGCGAAAAGGCCCACGTGAACTATGATGGCCTGCCTCTGGAAGTGAATCACGGGGACGTGATCCTGCTGAACGACGGGAAGCTGTCCCTGAAGGTGGAATCCTGCACGGATACGGAGATCACCACTACGGTCATCAACGGGGGCGAAATCTCCTCCCGGAAACGGGTGGCTGTACCCGGGGCTTTCCTGAAGCTGCCGTTCCTGTCCGATGCGGACCGCTCTGACATTACCTTTGCGGCACAGCAGGGCATGGACTACGTAGCTGCGTCCTTTGTGCGGAACGCCAGAGATGTCATGGAAATCCGCCGCCTGCTGGAAAGGTTGAACTCCACTATGGGGATCATCGCCAAGATTGAAAACCAGGAAGGCGTGGATAATATGGATGAAATCCTGCAGGTAGCTGACGGGGTCATGGTGGCCCGTGGGGACCTGGGGGTGGAAATCCCTATGGAAGATGTGCCCATCGTGCAGAAGGCCATCATTGCCAAGTGCAACGAAGTGGGCAAGCCGGTGGTCACCGCTACCCAGATGCTGGAAAGCATGATTACGAACTATCGGGCTACGAGAGCTGAAGCCAGTGACGTGGCTAACTCCATCTTCGATGGTTCTGACGCCATCATGCTCAGCGGCGAAACGGCTTCCGGCCAATATCCTTTGGAAGCAGTCCAGACCATGGCACGCATTGCCAAGCGGACGGAGCAGTCCATAGACTATGTGACACTGTTCAAACACAAGGGCATCGGCGCCCAGGTCCAGCTGACGGACGCCATCAGCCATGCTACGGTACAGATTGCAGAAGAACTGGAAGCCAACATCATTATGCCCATTACGGAATCCGGCTATACGGCCCGGATGGTGGCGAAATACCGTCCGAGAGCCAAAATCGTGGCCGTATCCCCTGTGGACGATACCCTGCGGCGCATGACCCTGTACTGGGGCGTGGTGCCTGTGAAGGGTTACAACCAGACCAGCTCTGATACGCTGATCGACGAGGCTGTGAAGAAGGTTGGGGAAGCGGGTCTGCTGCACAAAGGGGATTCCCTGGTGTGCACGGCCGGCATGAACGTAGGCAAGGTAGGCAGTACAAACTTGATTCAGGTGATCAATGTGGGTGAAAAAGTAGTAGTAGGCCAGGGCATCGGCAGAAAAGCGGCCTTCGGCATTATCTGCAAAGTACGGACGAAGAAGGACCTGCAGGACTTCCGGCCCGGCATGATCCTGGCTGTGTCTTCTCTGGAAAACGAAATGGGGACCTGTGCAGCCCAGGCCGGCGGTATCATCGCTGAAGAAGGCGGCTTGACTAGTGCTGCAGCCATCATCGGCATCAACTATGGCATCCCCGTCATCATCAGTGCCCGTGGGGTCATGGACGCCGTAGAAACCGGCGACCTGGTTACCCTGGACGTAGGCACCGGGGCTGTGTATGCCGGGAAAATCAATGTGAAGTAATCACTTGCTATTTCCCCGTTACCTATGCTATAATCTTTTAGTGCCTAAATGGCACTACTATCTAACCTTAGCGCTGCTGAGCGACACTCCGACGCCAGCTGCAGCTATGGCACTTATGATTCCTAAGGAGGAAAACACAATGTTAACGCCTGCAAGAAAGAAAGAGTTAATCGAAACCTATCGCATCAACGAACAAGACACCGGGTCTCCCGAAGTCCAAATCGCTATCCTGTCTGAACGGATCGGCTATCTGACCGAACACCTGAAGAACAACAAGAAGGATCATCATTCTCGTCGCGGCCTGCTGAAAATGGTTGGTCAACGTCGTGGCCTGCTGAACTACCTGCAGAAGAAAGACATCGAACGGTACAGAAGCATCGTTGAAAGACTGGGTCTGAGAAAGTAAGCTTTGCACTAAAAAGGTTGTGGATTTATCCACAACCTTTTTTTTAAAACTAAAAGGAGGTACTGACCATGGAAAAAATCATGGATATCCTACAGTATATCGCCCATTTTGGCAAGAATCCGGATGGGTCCTATACCAGACGGCTGTATACGGAGGAATTCGAACAATCCGTAGCCGCGGCCAAGGAGCTTATGGAACAGGCTGGCATGACCACCAGCCGGGATGCGGCGGGAAACCTGTTAGGGGTGCTGCCGGGAACGGATCCGGAAGTCAGGCACATTATGCTGGGCTCCCATTTGGATACGGTACCTCAGGGAGGCCTGTACGACGGTGCCTACGGGGTAGCCGCAGCGTTGGGAGCGGCGCTGCGCCTAAAGGCAGAAGGAAAAAAACTGCGCCATACGCTCGAAATCTACGGCTTCAACGGGGAAGAATCCAGTCCTTTGGGCGGGACCTACGGCAGCCGGGCCATTGCAGGGCTTATCTCTCCGGAGCAGCCCCATCTGGCAGAAACACTGGCAGGCTATGGCCATACCGTCCAGGAAATCCTGGCTTGCAAACGAGACCTGTCCAAGGTGAAGTGTTATCTGGAGACTCACATCGAACAGGGTGGCATCCTGGAGAAGAAGGATCTGCAGATCGGCATCGTCACGGGGATTACGAATATCGTGCGTTATAATGTAACGGCTCACGGCCTGGCCAACCACGGAGGCACTACGCCCATGGTGGACCGGAAGGATGCCATGGTAGCTATGGCCAAGCTCATTGTAGCAACGGACCGGGCCTGCCGGGAGATCGGTCACAATCTGGTATTTACGCCGGGGAAGATTGCCTGCAGTCCCAATGCAGCTAACGTGGTACCGGAAACGGTGACCTGTTCTTTTGAAATGCGCAATCTGGACGGTCAGTATACGGATGCCCTTATTGCCAAAGTACGGGAAGCAGCTGCCCAGATTCCGGAAGTGGACTGGGATATCGAGCTGCTGCTGGCCAAGGACAGCGTAGGCTGTGACGAAGGATTGGAAAAGCTCGTGGAGGAATCCTGCCAGGATGCTGGGGCTACGTACCAGTACATGCCCAGCGGCGCCGGCCACGATGCGGATTCCATAGGGCATCTGATCCCCGTAGCCATGATCTTCATTCCCAGCCATCTGGGCATCAGCCACAACGGCAAAGAATACACCGCTCCGGAATTTGTGGAGCGGGGAGGGGATATTTTGTATCGGACTCTGCTGAAGGTGGATGAAAAATAAAGCGAAGAGCGAAGAGTGAAGAGCGAAGAGGGGCCGTGCGGAGCACCACGAGCCAGGATACCTCGGTCAAAGATACTTCGGGCCAGGAAGGTTCGAAC
>OMUE01000063.1 GCA_900314165.1 uncultured Acidaminococcus sp. | reverse complement strand
TGCTTTCCCCTTCATGAGGCAGGTGCTGCCAGATTTCTTCCGTAATGAACGGCATGTAAGGATGCAGCAGCTTCATGGCATCGCCCAGCACCTGGCACAGCACGGACTGCGCCGTAGCCCGGCTGGCAGCGTTTTCCTTGTCGTACAGGCGCGGTTTGATGAGTTCGATGTACCAGTCGCAGACTTCGCCCCAGATGAAGTCGTAGATCAGGCGGCCGGCTTCACCCAGTTCGAACTTGCCCAGGTACTCCGTCACGTCTTTGATGGTGTGCTGCAGGCGGGACAGAATCCACTTGTCCGCCAGGGTATAAGGAGCCTTTTCCGCTTTAGGATCATAGCCGTCCAGGTTCATGAGGGCGAACCGGGAAGCGTTCCAGATCTTGTTGGCAAAGTTCCGGGTAGCGTCCATGCGGCTCCAGTAGAAGCGCATGTCGTTGCCGGGAGTATTGCCCGTAATCAGCATAAAGCGCAGGGTATCGGCGCCGTACTTGTCCACGACTTCCAGAGGATCGATGCCGTTGCCCAGGGACTTACTCATCTTGCGGCCCTGTTCGTCGCGGACCAGACCGTGGATGAATACGTGTTTGAAAGGAATATCCTTCATGAATTCCATGCCCATGGTCAGCATCCGGGCTACCCAGAAGAAGATGATGTCGTAGCCGGTAACCAGCACGCTGGTAGGATACCATTGCTTCAGTTCAGGAGTCTTATCCGGCCAACCGAACGTGGAGAACGGCCACAGGCCGGAGCTGAACCAGGTGTCCAGCGCATCCTCGTCCTGATGGATGTGGGTGCTGCCGCACTTCGTGCACTTCGTCAGGTCCGTCCGGGACGCCATGACTTCGCCGCAGTCGTCGCAGTACCACACAGGGATCCGGTGGCCCCACCAGATCTGGCGGGAAATGCACCAGTCGTGGATGTTATCCATCCAATTCGTATAGGTCTTCACGAAGCGGGGCGGCACGAACTGAGTCCGGCCATCGTTGACGCAGTCCACGGCAGCTTTCACCAGAGGCCCCATCTTCACGAACCACTGGGTAGAGGTCAGGGGTTCTACTACGTGGTGGCAGCGCTGGCAATGGCCAACGGAGTGCGGGCATTCTTCTACTTTCACCAAGAGACCCATTTCCTTCAGGTCGGCTACGATGTTGTCTCTGCATTCGTAGCGGTCCTGGCCTTCGTACTTGCCGGCGTCCTTCGTCATCTTGCCGTCCAGGCCGATGACCGTAATGGAATCCAGGTGCTGCCGCTGGCCCATCTCATAGTCGTTAGGATCGTGAGCAGGTGTAATCTTTACAGCACCGGTACCAAATTCCAGGTCTACGTAATCGTCGGCGATGATGGGGATTTCTCTGTCCGTAGTGGGCAGGGCTACTTTCTTGCCTACATATTGGCCGTACCGTTCATCCTTGGGGTTCACAGCTACAGCCGTATCGCCGGGGATGGTTTCCGGACGGGTGGTAGCGATGGTCAGATAGTTGCCCGGTTCACCGGCAATAGGATATTTGATGTACCACAGATGGCCTTCGTCATCCTGGTGTTCTACTTCCACGTCGCTGAGGGCCGTGCGGCAATTGACGCACCAGTTGATCATGCGGGTGCCTTTGTAGATCAGGCCCTTTTCATACAGGCTCACAAAGGCTTCCCGAACGGCACGGCTCAGGCCTTCATCCATGGTGAAGCGCTGGCGGTCCCAGTCACAGGAAACGCCCAGGGATTTCAGCTGAGTGACGATTCTGTCCCCATACTGCTGCTTCCAGGCCCATACCCGTTTTACGAATTCTTCCCGGCCCAGGTCATAGCGGGTCAGGCCTTCCGTCTTCTTCAGTTCTTCTTCTACCTTGATCTGGGTAGCCAGACCGGCGTGGTCGTAGCCCGGCAGCCAGCAGGTATTATCCCCCATCATCCGATGCCAGCGCACCAGGATGTCCTGCAGGGTGTTGTCCAGGGCGTGACCCATGTGCAGCTTCCCGGTAATGTTGGGAGGCGGAATCACCACGCTGAACGGGGTTTTATCCGGATCAACTTCCTGATGGAAGAAGCCTTTGTCCATCCAGTATTTGTACCATTTCTTTTCCACAGAGGCGGGATCATACACCTTTGGGATGTTGTTTTCTTCTGCCATGTTCTTTCCTCCTTAAAAAAATAAACCCGTCCTATTTATAGGACGAGTTATTCGCGGTACCACCTATCTTCTCAATTGCTTGAGCACCTTCATAGGCGTAACGTGCCACACGGATGGGACTACTGGTGTTCACCCCATCAGCTCCAAGACGACTTCCAGCTGTCCACGCAGATGCTCGCACCCCCCGCATCCTCTCTGTCCGCAACCGGCTGTACTGCTTCTTTTCGTTGCTTTTTTCGATATTGATTTACGTTTCATTCTATCAATAGTAAAGCTAAAAGTCAACTGCCGCATCGATTGGACGTTGGATATGAGTGAAAAGTGAAAAGCGAAAAGAAGGTATTGCTTTGCTCTAATAAACTTACACTAGTATAGAAAACCATAATTAACTTTCAATTCTAATTTTAACTATACGCCAAATACAGATATTAATCCGTAGGGGCTTATCGTAAGATAAGCCCACTAAAGCTATTCAAAAAAGGAATCCTTAGTGGGCGCATCTCACGATGCGCCCCTACGGAGGACTAACTTTTCGCTCTTAAAATGCCCCAATCTGCCGGCACAAAATTTTCCCCACGCTGTCGGCCAGCTTGTCCAGCTCCTTGACTTCCACGCAATCCTGACCAAAGATGGTCCGGGCGTCCTTCATGCCGCCTTTGATTTCGTCGTTAATGAGGCCGATGATGCGGATCCCTTCCCGGCGCAAAGCCGCGGCTTCGTCCGCCGTATCCGCAATGGCTTTTTCGTCCCGGTATTCCGCATTATTCAGGAACACACCGTTCTGGCGCAGAGGCTTGTCGTCGTTAGGCTGGGCATCCGTCAGCATGATGAGGATCTTCTTCGTATGGTTGAAATCTCCCATGAGCTGCCGGGCTCCCCTAAGGGCCAGGCCATCCCGGTTCCAGCCCGTAGCTACGTAGTTGAAGATGGCATCGCATTTCTTCTTTTCTTCATAGGTCTTGAACACTGTCAGCACCGTATAGCTGCGCAAAGTGCAGAAGGAATATACCTGGTAAGGGATATTGCACTGCCGCAGGGCTTCCGCCAGGACAAAGGCCTGGCTGGCGATGACGGACTGGTACTCACCCCGGGAAGCAGAGGCATCCAGCATAATGTCCACCGTAAAATCAGGGCTCATCATGACTTCCTTGTCGTAGAAGATCCGGCTATCCCCCAGCTCCACGGCACGCCACACCAGGCCAGGTACCAGGTCCCCTTCTTTGGCCGGCACCGGCAGCTGGGCTCTCGTCATGCGCATGGCGCTGCGCAATTGGTTCGTCAGTTTTGCGATGGCCTTCCGGCACTGTTCCCCATGATCCTTATAATAGGCCACATTTTTGACCCGCTGCTTCAGAGCCCCCTGGAGCCAGCGGGACGCTTCCCCTGTAGCGCCCTTGCTGCCCAGGCGCCCTCTCGTAAAGTGCAGATGGCTGCCCTCATGAGGTCCCTGGCAGAAGGCTTTTTCGATATCCAGCATCTTCTGGGCCGTATAGATGGAGCTGCCGAAGCAGTCCACAATATATCTGTAGTTTTCCTGAGCCGTATTGCCCGTAACCAGGGCCATCAGGCCATTCTTCTTGTTCTTGCCGGAGATTTCCGCTTCCGCATCTTTTTTAGAATACAGGAAATTAAAAATGGATTCCTGCTTCCGGTAGAAATGAGGCAGGATCAGTTCCACAAGATCTGCCAGCCCTTTGCCGATGATAACCTTTTCCAAACTTTCCCGAACCAGGAAATGGGACACGAAATATTTCTTCGTCATATGCCGGAAATAATCACACATGGTCTTCGTATCCCAGGCTGGATCAAAGCTTAGGCTCTTATACAGGCTTTTCGCCCAGGGATCGTGCAGGTGCAGCTTTTCCCCCAACACCTCATGCCAGCGGGCAGCCTGCATCTCGTGGGCTACACCGGTCTTGCCCAGCAGTTTCCCATGGAAATAATTGTAGGCATGCTGTTTGCGCAGGTATTCCAGTACGGGCCGATCCCCTACTTCTTTTTCGTAGGTCACCTTTTCCAAGCCCAGCCATAGCAGGTCCGTAAAGGTATCCACCATAGCGGATCCTTTCATCTCTTCAAAGAGATTATGGATTTCCTCCACATCGTAATATTTCCGGGTCAGGCCCACCACCGCGTTCAGATACAGATCTGGCGCCCCTTGTTCTGTATAGGCCACGAAATCCGGGTCGAACCGATAATCGTCGGACACATCCCAGACGATGTTCAGGGCCCGCCGGCGCTTGGCATCATATTTCAGCTTGCCCATAGGTCATCATCCTTCGAAAATATCCTTGCTGGTATAGTTCCCCGGAATATGCAGGTTGATGACGTCCTGGATCAGGCCCGGTTCATATTCGTCGAAGGATTTGTTTACGATGCCCATAGCCAAGGCGCTGTGAGCTTCCAAGCCCGCCTGCATCAGGTGGATGGAGTCCAGCAGACCCCGCAGGTCCAAAGCCCGGTCAGAGATTTCCGATTCCGAGCACTTCTTTTCCAGATCCAGGAAGATCCGGCAGAAAGCCTTCCGGGCCTCCGCTTTCATGGTGGGGAATTCTGCTTCCAACAGGCGCGTCAGAGGGCCTTCCCCAGTAGGCGGCAACTGGATGACAGCAAACCGGCTGGTAAGAGCCTCGTTCAGCTCCCGGGTGCCGGAATAGCCGTAGTTCATGGTAGCGATGAACCGGCAGGCCTTGTCCGCATGCAGCAGGTCGTAGCCGGGAATGTCCACCGTATGCCGGAAGTCCAGCAGGGAGTGCAGCACAGCCATAGCTTCGTTCCGGGCCATGTTGATTTCATCGAATACGCCGAAGCCGCCGTTCACGGCGCACTGGAACACAGGACCGGGACGGAACACGACTTCGCCGTTTTTAAAGGTATCCTGCCCCAGCATGGCCGCCGCGTCCATGTTGATGTGGAATGACACGTTCCACATGGGCCGGTTGAATACAGCTGCCAGATTTTCTGCCAGCACGTTCTTGCCCGTTGCCTTAGGCCCTGCCAGCAGCAGGTTTTGTCCGCACAGAAGCGCCGCAATGGCCTGTTCCCATACGTCCTTGCCATAATAATGGAAATGAGGCTGCGGCACCCGTGCTGCCAGGTTTGGATCCAGAGGATTTGCTTTCTTATAGTCTTCAATGCCGCTCAGCAGCATTTCATTGATTCCTTCATTCCGTAAAAAATCCAACATCTTAAGTAACTCCCTTTTTGATAGTCCTTGTCAGTTAATTCCTATTATAACACTATTTTAGATGATAAATAAATTTCAGTGCCCTTTATCCGAGCTTACACAAAAAAAAAGCGGCGTATTACACGCCGCCTATAGTTCCGAAACGATTTGATTTTAACTTACCTTTGTTTAACACCAGATAGACCACAAAACCTATATTTATGATAGGAAGCAGGAGCAGCAAACTCCACCAACCTCGTTTATCCAGATCGTGGAGACGTCTCACCACTAAAGAAAACCCACAGATTGCAATCACAATCCACAGTCCCAGCCAGATGCCCAGGAGCAGGATGGCCCCTACGGCGCTCTGGAACAGGCTGAACATGGCTACACAGCCCATAAAGAGGATGACCAGGCAGCACAGACCTGTGAACAACAGCGCTCCCCTTAGCGCCAGTTCTGTCCGGCCCAACCGGCCGTTGAAATTCATATACAGATCCAGGAAGCTGTACCAGTCCCGGGGCAGCTGCCGGGCA
>OMUE01000228.1 GCA_900314165.1 uncultured Acidaminococcus sp. | reverse complement strand
TCGTGGTCTGACGGCGCAGCCACATCTTATTCAGGCTCATTTCCTTGCCTTCCGGAGTCTTGCGGACCAGTTCCTTCGGCACTACAGTATAGGCGCAGCGGGTGCCCGTAAAGCCTGCGGTCTTAGAGAAGGAGCAGAATTCGATGGCACATTCCTTAGCACCGTCTACTACATAGATGCTGCGAGGCACAGCGGGATCTTCGATGAAAGCTTCGTAGGCAGCGTCGTACAGGATGACGGCATCGTTCTTCTTGGCATAGGCTACCCATTGTTCCAGTTGTTCCTTGCTGTACACAGCACCGGTAGGGTTGTTAGGAGAGCACAGGTAGATGATGTCAGCCTTCACATTGTCATCGGGCATGGGCAGGAAATCGTTTTCAGGGTTCCCATCCATGTACAGGATCTTCCGGCCGTTCATGACGTTCGTATCCGCATATACAGGGTATACAGGGTTCGGCACCAGCACTGTATTCCCATTGTCAAACAGGTCCGTAATGTTGCCGCAATCGCTCTTAGCGCCGTCGCTGATGAAGATATCCTTCGTATCCAGCGTAACCCCATGGCGGGCATAGTAGGCTACAACAGCTTCGTGGAGGAATTCATAGCCCTGTTCAGGACCATACCCACGGAACGTTTCCTTGTGGCCCAGTTCTTCAACAGCCTTCTTCATGGCGTCGATAACCACAGGAGCCAGGGGCAGCGTCACATCCCCGATGCCCATCTTGATCAGTTTCTTTTCCGGATGGGCTTGCGTGAAGGCAGCGACCCGTGCGGCAATATCGGAAAACAGATAGCTGTTTTTTAATTTAGCGTAATTCCCATTTACATATGCCATAATTTTCTCCTTTAAACAAAAACTTTTATATTCATATACCGGACTTTATTTATTGTAAAGTAGCGTGCCGAGAATGTCAACCAGATATACAAGATATTAAGGAAGAGAAGTGCGGACGCACTCTAACCTCTGCTCATTAATCCCTAATCCCTATTTACTAATCCCTATTCACTATTTTACCAACTCATCCGGAATTTCGATTTCCCCTTCAAAGGCCGTAGTAGCAGGTCCCTTCAGGATGATGGTATTGTCGTCCAGGACTTTGACCTGCAGCATACCGCCCCGGGCTTCTACTTTCATAAATTCACCGCGCTTGCCGACTTTGCCAAGAGCCACACAGGTAAAGCCAATGGCGCTGGCGCCGGTGCCGCAGGCCCAGGTTTCCCCGCTGCCCCGTTCCCAGACCCGGAACTTCACGTAATTGTCGTCCATAATCTGGACAAATTCCACATTGACTCCTTCCGGGAAAACAGGAGAATGTTCTATAATCTTGCCCACTTCTTCCACAGGGGCCGTTGCCACATCGTCCACGAACATGACGAAGTGAGGGTTGCCCATGGAGACAGCCGTACCGTTTACGGTGAACTTGCTGCCGTCCGGCCGGGTAAACGTTACGTCCTGTCCGATGCAGGTTTCGTCCTTCCAGTCCATTGGCACCAGAGCCGTCCGGGGTTCAGCCTTGCCCATATCCACATCGGCCAGCACCACTTTGCCGTCTTCCACGGTCATATGGATGGTCTTGATGCCGCCCAAGGTTTCCAGGGTCATTTCTTTCTTGTCCGTCAAGCCCTTGTCGTACACGTACTTGGCGATGCAGCGGGTACCGTTGCCGCACATCTTGCCTTCAGAACCGTCCAGATTGAACATACGCATGCGGAAGTCCGCCTTGTCGGAAGGGCAGATGCAGATGAGGCCGTCAGCGCCGATGGAGAACCGGCGGGGGCTCACATATTCAGAGATCTTTTCCGGGTTGGGCAGCATGTTTTCCATGCAGTTCACATACACGTAGTCGTTGCCACACCCATGCATTTTTGTAAATTTTAATTTCATAAAGGATGCTCCTTTTTGTAGACAAATTTAGCCTAACAAAAATATTTTACTTCATTCCGGCACAAGTGTAAATAAAAAGGGCGCACGTTTCCGCACGCCCCTACATATTTTTACCTTGCCCCGCAGGGTCTCTTCGCTCTTTGCTATTTTTTCATTTCTACCTTGCCCGCCGCAGGCGCCTTTTCACTTTTCACTCTTCACTCTTCACTTTTTTATCTCCGCCTCATCGATCAGCTTCCCATCCGGCAGATAGGAGGCCAGATGGATGGTATTCCCCTTCTTCTCCATAATGATGAAGTTTTCCGTCTCCGGTTGAGGAGCCACCACTACGTCCAGGCTGTGCTGCTTCCACAGGTTCGGATACTGCACGTTGCCTGCAAGGCCTGTCAGGATGTACAGGGGACCCTGCTGAGCTCTCTGGAAGTTCTGAAGGTGGCCTCGGTTCCTGTAGGTATGCAGATGGGCGGACAGAACCAGGTCGATGCCGTATTCATCAAACAAAGGCATCCATTCCCGTCCCTCTTCAGAAAAGCCCTCCTTACGGGTAGCCGGACGGCCTGTAGCAGGGTTAAACGCATACTGGAGAGGATCCTTGTGCATGAGGACGATATTGAACTTCTTCTTGTTCTTTGCCATGTCCTGCCGGAACCAGGCCAGTTCATCCTTCAGCAGATCAGGCTCCAGCTCGTCCAATTCCCGGTTCTGAGTGTCCAAAACCACGAAGTGGACCTCTCCTATGTCATAGGAATAAAACCTATTAGGATAGACTTTGTAGCCGTTATCAGGCACATTGAACAGTTTCATATAGGCCAGAGGGCGGCGAACCTTCCAATCCAAAGTATAGGTCTCATGGTTGCCCATAATGGGAGCAAACGGAATCTGCTCAACAAAAGGCTGGGCATATTTGAACCATTGGTTCCATTGATAAGGGTCTTCCCCGTTATCCACAATATCCCCCATATTGATGAAAAAGCGGGCATCAGGAGCCTTTTTCCATCCTGCTGCAGCCGTTTTCCCCCAAATGGAATAATCACTGGACTGGGAATCCGGGAACACGATGGCTTTGAAGTCATTGCCGCTTGGAGTAGCAAATTTCTTCCATTCACTGGCCTTGCTGCCATAGCGGATTCGGTACTCATAGTGCTGGTCCGGCGTCAGGTTTTCCAGCTTGGCCGTATGGATAAAAGTAACTTCCTTGCCGTCTTCCATTTTCTCTTCAGACGCTTTTACAGATTGTACCTCTTTTTCTCCAACCAGACGATACTCAACTGCCGGTTCCTTCTCGCTGCTGTCGGACTGCCACATAATGGTCCTGCTGCGGCTCATATCCGTTGTCATCATCTGCCGGATATTCGTAACTTCCTTGCCGGTAATCAGCTCATATTTTACAGCCTGCTGACGTCCCCAATGAAGGGCCCGCAAAGCTCCGGCTTTATAGGAAGCAGGAGCAAAGGCCCAGAACCCTGCAGCAATAGCCGCCAGAATTATAATGGCTGAAAACAATCCACGTAAAAACTTTTTTATGATCATCACCCTCTAACTGATTTTGATATAGCTTAATTATATAGAAAAACTAGGAAAAAGCCAAATACTTATAGCAAATTAAGAGATATGCTTTTGCAGCATGGGTGAAGTGTAGAGGGTCCGCTGGACAGCCCCCTCGCCAGCTTCGCTGGCCCTCTCCCCCTACGGGGGCGACAGAGCATAGAAAAAAGCACCCAGCATTCGCTGAGTGCTTTTGGCTTAACCGGCAGCTCCCTATCCTCCCGGACCGTTTCCAGTCGAGTACTTTCGGCGTATAAGGGCTTAACTACTGTGTTCGGCATGGGAACAGGTGGACCCCCTTAGCTATCA
>OMUE01000125.1 GCA_900314165.1 uncultured Acidaminococcus sp. | reverse complement strand
GAGACCTCTGGCAGCTGGGAAAGCACCGGGTCCTGTGCGGGGATTCCACCAAGCCCGAGACCTACCAGAAATTACTGGGAGATACCAAACCGAACCTGGTCCTGACGGATCCTCCGTACCTAGTGAATCTTCGGAGCACCTCCGGGAAAATCAAAAACGATGACCTGAACGAACAGGAAGGATATGAATTCCTGAAGAAAGCCTTCTCCTGTTTTCATGATGTCATGGCTCCCGATGCCTCCATCTATGTTTTCTATGCCACCATGAAGGCTCGGGTCTTTTACGATGCCTTTGAAGATTCTGGATTTAAAGTGGGGGCAGGGCTGATTTGGAAGAAGCCCAAAGCCCCGTTCATGCGTACCGATTGGAAGTTCAATATGGAACCCATCATCTTTGGGTGGCGGAAAGACGGGAAACACAACTGGTATGGAGATCAGAAACAGAAAGCGGTATTCGAGTTTGATGGAATCAAGAATAGTAAAGAGGATGGCTTTGGCCACCCTTCCAGTAAACCCGTGCCTATGCTGGCCTATCTGATTAAGCTGAGCAGCCAGATCAATGGGGTGGTGCTGGATGGATTTCTGGGCTCTGCTTCTACTTTGATAGCCTGCGACCAACTGGGACTCATCTGTTATGGGGTGGAGCTTGAGCCCAAGTTCGTAGATGTGGCAGTAAAGCGATATCTGGCTTCTCACGAGGACGAGACAGTAACCGTCCTCCGGGATGGGAAACAGTATACCTACCAGGAAATGGCGGGAACAGAAAAATAAAGGCTCGAAAGGCTACATTTTGCTTGCTATTATTCGCCTTTAGAGTGATGAATAACAGTACCAAAATACCCTAAGGAGGTACATATGATGAAGGCAGAATACAACAAACAAGGTGCAGCACGGAAGGAATTGGCGGATGCTATCAGCCAAATTACGGGAGAAAGTGCGAAATACCTGTTTCTTCCCACCAAGGCCTATCAAATCGGCAGCATTATGGTCGGCGAGACCGGTACGGTGGAATGTGAGGATGCGGCACTTTTCCAACAGGTTGTTCAGGAACTGGCAGTCAAAGGATTCCGGCCAGAAAACAGAGTCCCCATCCTGGAAGAAGGGGTGAAACCGGAAGAAACTCCTAAAACGGAGGGTGTCGATACCCTCACCATTTCCCTTCCGGATAATTTAACGGAAGAAGACTTTGCTAAGCTCCAGAACCTGGTGGCCTCCAAGGCCGGACTTTTCAAGAAGGCCTTGGGTACGGATGATCTGACCATCCAAAGGGAAGATGGCAAGATTTCCTTCCCCTGGTTCCATGAAGCTGACAGCACTAAGGCCCAGGTATATACCAAACTGGTGGCAGCTCTTTGCCAAATGGCCAAGAAGTCCAAACGGATCACCGCCAAAGAACATGAAGTTCCCAATGAGAAATACGCCTTCCGGTGTTTTCTCCTGCGGCTGGGCTTTATTGGATCGGAGTACAAAGACTGCCGGAAGATCCTGCTGGAAAAACTCAGCGGGTCCGCAGCCTATCGGGATGGAGGAGGAAAAGATGCGGTTTCCCAATAAAGAAATGCTAGAATTTCTACGCAGAGAGTATCCTTCCGGGACGCGGGTTATCCTGGTGCGGATGGATGACTCCCAGGCCCCGCCTTTGGGGACAAAAGGGACGGTAACCGGGGTGGATGATATGGGATCTATTCTAGTGGATTGGGACAACGGTTCCCACCTGAATGTGATCCATGGGGTGGATGTAGTCCAAAAACTGAATAAAAAAACAAAATAACGGATAATTGTTCTCAAAATCCCTTGCTATTATGTGCCTTTAGAGTGATTAATGTACATGCCAAAAGGCAAAGATACACAATCACAAGGAGGAAAAAACAATGACGAAGATGGAAATGATCGAAAGATTCTACGGGCGGAACGAGGAACTGGAAAGAAAGTTCGAGGCAGCAGAAAAAGCCGGGGACGCAAAAACCATGGATGCTTGCCAGGATGCCTACCAGGATCTTCTCCAGGAAGTCCGGACTGAGGGGGAAGCCTTTGGGGACATGATGCGGCTTTACAGCGACATGAAAAAGCACGGCAACAGCCGGTTGGACCTTTCCGGGACCTACCGGGAACCAGAAAAGATCCTCGAAACCTTCCGGGAATTTGGGGTGACGGAATTCACCTTCTCCTCCACCTGGTCCAGCGCCATCCAGGTGGCTTGGTCATTTACCCAGATGGGCTGCACTTTGAAAGGAATGACCGAAATTTACGGGTCCGGCCGGAAACTCATGAGCAACGAATACGAAAAAGTCCCCGCCTTCCTCTTCAGCCTTTGAGGAGCGGGGGACAAAACGAGAGGGAGCCTCTGAGCTCCCTCTCGTTGAAGAATATAAAAATTACCAAAGCGATAGATTGGAACGCTTATCTCTAGATACAGTTGACTGAGACGTTCCGATGATTGTAGCTATTTTTTTCTGTGTAGGATATGAACTATTTGACAATTTTTTTTCGAGTTTTAAACGGTCTTCTTTTGAACCTGGATTTTTGCAGATGATTATTTCTCTACGAATGAAATCGTCATCGTTCGTTACCGAAACATAACTTCGTTCCCCTGATGAAACAGGCCCGTGGATTTCTGCAGATTCTTGACCTTTTCTCCAGAATTAATAAGATATGAATCTATTTTTAGGAGGTTCAAACAATGAATGTCTATGATGAAATGAACAATCTCTGCAAAGCCATTAAGGAATCCCATGAATATAAAGTGCTGGTGGAAGCCAAGGGGAAACTGGCCACGGATTCTTCTGCCGAATCCATGGTGAAGGATTTCCTGAAACAGAAACAGGAACTGGAAATCGCCCAGTACCAGGGCCAGAAACCCGATGATGCCAAGGTGAAAAAGATGCAGGACCTGTACAATGTGCTGCAGCTGAACCCGGTGGCCGGGGAATACATCCAGGCCTATATCCGGTTCCAGATGATGTTCGGGGATCTGTCCAAGACCCTCAGCGATACCTTAAAGGAAGTCATGGACTGATGACCATGTCCGGTTTACTTTCCTTTCTGGAAGAACGCCTGCCGGGCAAATTCCAGATCAATGCTCCCATGGAACGGTACACCACCTTCCGGGTGGGCGGCCCCGCCGACCTGCTGGTGGAACCGGAAACCCGGGAGGATGTGTGCAGCCTGCTCCGGGAAATCCACACCCAGCAGGTGCCTTTGACGGTGATCGGCAACGGGTCCAACCTGCTGGTCCTGGACAAAGGGATCCGAGGCTGTGTGGTGAAACTGGGCAGCTGTCTGAAGCAGCTGACCATCCAGGGCTGCACCATCCGGGTGGAAGCGGGGGTGCTCCTGTCCCGGCTGGCTTCGGCGGCGGCCGAAGGAGGACTGGCGGGGCTGGAATTCGCTTCCGGGATCCCCGGTAGTCTGGGGGGAGCCATCTTGATGAACGCCGGCGCCTATGGCGGCGAAATCGGCAACCTGGTCCGCTCTGTGACGGTGGCGGACGGTGGGGGAGAACTCCGTACCCTGAACCGGGAGGAAATGGAATTCCGGTACCGTCATTCCGCTGTGATGGACAGCGGGGACATCATCCTGGGGGCCACCCTGGAACTGACCCGGGATGATCCGGATGCCATCCGGGAACGCATCAGTGAATTGACCCGGAAACGGGTAAGCAAACAGCCTTTGAATTTCCCCAGTGCGGGAAGCACTTTCAAGAGACCTCCAGGATATTTTGCAGCGGCACTCATCGACCAGGCCGGCCTTCGGGGCTACCGGGTGGGGGATGCCCAGGTATCGGAAAAGCATACCGGTTTTGTGGTGAACCGGGGCCACGCCACGGCCTCGGAGATCCTCCAGCTGATGGACGATGTACGGGAAAAGGTCCACGCCATGAGCGGCGTGTGGCTGGAACCGGAAGTCCGGATCATCGGCGAAAAGTAACCATCTGTTTTCCGGGAAACGCCTTCCGCGACGCTTCCTTGGGATCGTATCCTGGAAGGAGTCAAGTGAATTCTTATGAATAAGGGGTATATTTTCGTCCTTGTAACTGCGTTCCTGTTTGGGACCATGGAAACGGCGCTGAAATTTTTTGGCGGTATGTTCCATCCCATCCAGATCACCTTCCTCCGGTTCCTGATCGGGGGACTGGTGCTGATGCCCATGGCCTTCAGCGCCCTGAAGAAAAAGAATGTCCAGCTGAACGGACAGGATCTGAAGTTCTTCCTGTTTTCCGGCTTCCTGGGGGTCGTGGTCAGCATGATCCTGTACCAGATGGCCATTGTCTACGGGAAGGCTTCCGTCAACGGGGTCATCTTCAGCTGCAATCCGGTGTTCGTGGTGCTCTTTGCCTATTTCCTTTTGGGCGAGCCCATTGACAAGCTGACCATCTTTTCCCTGATGGCCAGTTTCGCCGGCATCGTCTGCATCGTGAACCCGGTGAACATGACCGGCAGCCAGCTGAGCATCATCCTGATCCTGCTGTCCGCCATGACTTTTGCCCTGTACGGCATTGCCGGACGGAAACATGCCCAGCGCTACGGAGGCATTGCCATGACCAGTCTCAGCTTCCTGTGCGGTTCTTTGGAGATGCTGGTGCTCATTGGCATTTCCACCTTTGCGCCGGTGCGGGACCTGATGCTGTCCCTGGGGCTGAAGGTGTTTACGGACATCCCCATCCTGGGGGGACTGACGGCGGCCCATATCCCGCCTCTGGCCTACATCGCCGTAGGGGTCACCGGTCTGGGCTATGCCAGCTATTTTCTGGCCATGGAATATACGGATCCGGCCACGGCTTCTCTGGCCTTTTACATCAAGCCCATTCTCACCGCCTTCATGGCCTGGCTGGTCATTGATGAACCCATTACGGTGAATATGATCGTGGGCATTGCCCTGATCCTGTTTGGCTCCTGCCTATCCATTATTTCCAAACGGAAAAAGGCAGCCTGAAGAAAGGAACTGTCATGAACTTTAAATTCGTCCACAACAACTTCAATGTGCTGGATCTCCAGAAATCCCTGGCTTTCTACAAGGAAGCCCTGGGCCTGGAAGAAACCCGGCGGATCGAAACCCCGGATTTCACCATTGTGTATCTGGGAGACCACCAGACCAGCCATCTGCTGGAACTGACCTGGTTGAAAGACCGGAAGGAACCCTACAACCTGGGGGACAACGAATTCCATCTGGCCTTTGAGACCGATGATTTTGCCGCCGCCCATGCCAAACACGAGAAAATGGGCTGCATCTGCTTCGAAAATCCGGCCATGGGGATTTACTTCATCACGGATCCGGACAACTACTGGCTGGAAATCCTGCCGCCGAAAAAATAAGGGGAGAATATGATGGGAAGTTTTTTGAAAGAATTTAAAGCGTTTGCCCTCCGGGGCAATGTGGTGGACATGGCCGTCGGTGTCATTATCGGGGGTGCTTTCGGGAAGATCGTATCTTCTGCCGTCAATGACATCATCATGCCGCCGCTGGGGATCCTGATCGGCGGGGTGGATTTCTCCGATCTGTTCCTCAACCTGTCCAGCAAGAAAGTCAGCACACTGGCGGAAGCCAAGGCAGCCAATCTGCCGGTGATCGCCTATGGCAGCTTCATCACCAATGTCATCGATTTCATCATCATGGCCTTTGTGATTTTCTGCCTGATTTCCCTGCTGAACCGGTTCAAGAAAGAAGAACCCAAGGCAGAACCAACCCTGTGTCCATTCTGCAAAATGCCGGTGGATCCGGAAGCAACCCGGTGCCCCCACTGCACGTCTGAAATTCCCAAGAAATAACCGGCCGGGCTGGTCAGGCGTTTTTGCCGGACCAGCCGGCTTTTTGCGTAAATATCACTACAGGAGGATGTTCCATGAACGTATTGGATGTACTGGAAGAACGGGGATACCTGAAACAGATGTCCCACCCGGATGAAATCAGAGAACTGCTGGGAAAGGAAAAGATCACCTTCTATATCGGCTTTGATCCCACCGCGGACAGCCTCCATGTAGGGCATT
>OMUE01000066.1 GCA_900314165.1 uncultured Acidaminococcus sp. | reverse complement strand
GTTGCGACAGCAACGGGCAACCTTTGGCCAGTGACGAGTGACGAAAAAGGGGCTGTTGCAGTTAAATAACTGCAACAGCCCCACTAAAGCTACTTAATAAAGGATTCCTTGGTGGGCGCATCTCACGATGCGCCCCTACGAGTTAGTGCAATATGAAAGTTATTTGTGGTTTGTCGTACTAGCCTCTAACGTCTAAGGTCTGACGTCTCACCCAAGCAATTAAACCAGCTGTCTCTTTGCTCTTTCGTCTTCTTTGCTGGTGTCTTCTTCCGGATACCACATGACCTTCACCAGGTTGATGCGGCACTCTTCCCCTTCGGCAAACGTAATCCGGTGAGGAGTTTGTACCTTCAGCAGCTGGTCGCCCATGCGGACCAGGTACTGGGTGGAGTTCGTCAGGAACACCCGGCTTTCCACCTTGCCCTTGAATCCGTGAGTCCGATTCATGTCGATTTCATTAGGACGGGTGGCAATGACCATTTCCCGGTCCGCATGGTCCGGAATGGGGATATCCAGTGCCTGTTCGTTGTCGCCCCGGACGTAGACCTTGTTGTCCTTCAGGTATACGTGCAGGAACGTGGACAGGCCCAGGAAGCTGTGGACGAACCGGTTGCAGGGTTTGTTGTACAGGTTTTCCGGCGTGTCGATCTGCACGATGTTGCCCATATCGCACACCATCATCCGGTCGGAAATAGCCATGGCTTCACTCTGGTCGTGGGTTACGAAGATGATGGTGAAGCCGAACTTCTGCTGCAGTTCCTTGATTTCGAACCGCATGCTTTCTCTCAGCTTCGGGTCCAGGTTGGACAGAGGTTCGTCCAGCAGCATGACCTTCGGATTCGTCACGATGGCTCTGGCCAAAGCAATCCGCTGCTGCTGACCGCCGCTCAAATCCCCCGGATAGATCTCTTCCATGCAGTCCAGGCTCGTATGGTGCAGGGCTTCCTTCACCCGTCTCTCAATATCCGCCTTCGGCACTTTCTTGATGCTCAGGGGGAAGGCCACATTTTCAAACACATTCATATGGGGCCACACGGCGAAAGCCTGGAACACCATGCCCAAGCCTCTTTCTTCGGGCGGCACATAGATATTTTGGGATTTGATGGACACGGGACGGCCGCACAGCTCGATTTCCCCTTCAGACAAATCTTCAAAGCCGGCAATCATACGCAGGGTCGTGGTCTTGCCGCAGCCGGAAGGGCCCAGGAAGGAGAAGCATTCCCCTTCGTGGACCGCCAGGTTGAAATCATTGACGGCAGTAATCGTGCCCAGTTTCTTTGTCGTAAACCGTTTCGTTACGTGACGTAACACAATCTGATCGGTCATGGTCATACTCCCTTCTTATCTTTCGTAATCTGGGTCACGATGAAGTTGCAGATGATGATGATGCAGATAGCCACAGCTGCCAGGGCCGAAGCCTGAGGAATCTGTCCGCTATCCCGCAGAGCAAAGATCTGCACCCCTAAGGTACGGGTATAAGGACCATACAGCAGGATGGACGTGGTCAGTTCCCGCATGGACGGCAGGAAGATCAGGAAGAACCCTGCGACCATGGCCGGACGGATCAGCGGCAGCGTAATATCCTTCAGGGATTCCGTATGGGAAGCACCGCAGGCACGGGCTGCTTCTTCCAGGGACGGGTGCACCTGCTGCAGAGAAGCAGAGGCGCTCTTCATGGAGAAGCTCAGGTATCTGGCCATGTAGGCCACCAGGATGATCCAGATGGTGTTGTACAGGCTGACGCCCAGTTGCCCGGACCAGGTCAGGATGACGCCGATGGCCAGTACGGTACCGGGGATGGAGTACGGCAGGACGGACAGCATTTCCAGCACTTCCTTGCCTTTCGGTCTGATCTTGATGACCACATAGGCCACCATAACGCCCAGGAACATGCAGAGCACGCCGGCGCTGATGGACAGGAACAGGGAGTTGCGAATAGCATCCATGGTCTGGTTGCTGGTAATGATGCTGTGGAAGTTATCCAGCGTAAAGTTGGCCGGAATAAGCGGCAGACCATAGGCTTTCACCAGGCCTTCCAGGAAGATCATGATGAGGGGCACCAGGACGATGACCACCAGCGTCACGATTGCCAGAATCAGCAGGGGATATTTGGCGCCGCGCAGCTTGATCAGCGTCGGGCGCATGCTCTTGCCTTTGATGATGTCGTAGGAACCGCTGGACAGGACGATCTTTTGCAGGATCAGGGCCATAGTCACTACGAACACCAGCAGGATGGACAGCGCAGCCCCCTGCCGGATGCCTTCAAAGCTGCCACCTGCCCGGTCGATGTAGGCATAGATTACGGTAGGCAGCGTATAGATCTGTTTCGAGAAGCCCAAAATAGCGGGCACACCGAAGTGAGCCAGGGAGGAAATCAAAATCAGCAGGGCGCCTGCGGAAATGGCGGGCGTTACCAGAGGGATCGTAATCTTGCGGATTACAGTGCCCTGGGAAGCCCCGGCAATCCGGGCGGATTCTTCCAGCGTCGGGTCCATACGCTCCAGGGCGCTGACCACCTGCATGAACACGAAGGGGAAGTAATAAGAGACTTCTACGAAGATGATGCCGCCCAGAGAGTTGATGTTAAATGGTGCGGAACTCAGATGGAACGTATTCATGAGCCACGTATTCACATAGCCCCCTCTGCCGCTCAGCAGCATATCCCAGGCCATGGCCCCGAAGAACGGCGGGAACATGTAGGGAATCATGAACAGGGCCCGCATGAGGTTTTTGCAGGGGATATCGCTGCGGCCCAGCAGCCAGGCGTAGAACAAGCCGATGATGGTGCCCACCACCGTAACGCTGAGGCCGATGACCACCGTATGGGTCATAGCGCTGATGTTATCCTTGCTGAAGACCACCGTGCGGAACATTTCGATATCGAAGCGGCCTTCAAAGAAGAACGCATTGTAGACAATCATGAAGATAGGGATGAA
Source organism: uncultured Acidaminococcus sp. (assembly GCA_900314165.1). Next base: position 8,942 of record OMUE01000066.1, on the reverse strand, counting down.
GACGATGACGAACAGCAATACGAAGCTGACCAGCGTCATGGCTTTATCCAGGTTGAATGTCTTGCCATCCAGTTTTGCCAGGTCCGGATTCACCTGGGTCTTTCTGCTCAAATCCATAAAGGCTCACCTCCTACTGTTCTTTCGCTTCGTAATACCGGGGCTGCAGGAACCGGATGCCCACTTCCTGGCCATCCTTGATCTGCTGGTTCTGCATGACGTCCAGGGCGTTGACCTGCATGCGGATTTCCCGGTTGCCCACCTGCAGGAAGAATACATACTCGCTGCCCAGGAACACCCGGCGCAGGACTTTGCCACGGATAGGAGACGCGTCGTCGAAGATCATGTCGTTCAGACGGGCCCCTACTTCCATCTTCTTACCGCTCTTAAAAATGTCCTGAGGACATTCGTCGTACAGGAATTTGTCGCCGGCTACCAGGTACGTATGGCCGTTTTCCTGCACCAGCGGGAAGAAGTTGGACACGCCGATGAATTCGAACACGAACCGGTTGGCCGGACGGAGGATGATATCTTCGTCCGCGCCGATCTGGCACAGGACCCCATCCCGATCCATAATGGCCATCTTGTCGCACAGCTGCAGAGCCGACTCCTGGTCATGGGTGATGTACAGAATCGTGGTGCCGATATTGTGCTGAATCATGCGGATTTCCGTCAGCATTTCTTCCCGCAACTTCGCATCCAGGTTCGTAATGGGCTCGTCCATGACGATGACTTCGTCACTGCTGACCAACGCTCTGGCAATAGCGACCCGCTGCTGCTGGCCGCCGGACAGCTGGCTGGGCAGATGCTCCTCGTAGCCCAGCATATGGACCTGTTCCAGGGCGTGATGGGCACGCTTCTTCATTTCGTCCTTGTTCATGCGCATCTTCTTCATAGGGTACAGGACGTTTTCCAACACGGTCAGGTGAGGCCACACCGCGTAATCCTGGAATACCACACCGATATGCCGGTATTCCGGGGGCACGTTGATGCCCTTTTCCGCGTCAAACAGGCACCGGTCCCCTACATAGATGGCCCCGGTCTCCGGTTTGATGAAACCCAGCAGGCAGCGCACCAGCGTGGTCTTGCCACAGCCGCTGGGGCCTACCAGGCACATAATCTGGCTCTCATCCACTGTGAGGGACAGATTCTTAAAGATACAATGCTTGCCGTAATGAAACGTCACATTTTCAAAACGTACATCTGCCATATGCTCACCTCTCTCATTGCAGTACAAGGTCTCCCTTGAAAAAAGGAGGCAGCTGCTGCCGCCTCCTTATGGAATTCCCTGTTATTTCTTGAAGATTGCGTCGAAGTCTTTCAGCATAGCCTTGGATTTTTCAGCCAGAGCCTGCAGGTTGACCTTCATAGCGCTCTTAGCAATCTCTTCGATGGTTACGCCCTTTTGCTTTACGTCTTTGCGGACGGACAGCATGTTGTTGGCTACCAGGACTTCCTGCCCTTCCTTGGACAGCAGGAAATCATACAGTTTCTTGCCGTTAGCTTCGTTCTTGGCACCTTTCACCAGAGCGATCGGGCTGTAGATGGAGATGACGTCTTTTTGCGGATATACGAATTCGATAGTGGAACCCTTGGTCTTCAGGTTCTGAGTCACATAGTCCAGGCACATACCGACCTTATAGGCGCCGGCAGCAATCTGGTTGTGGGTTGCCGTGGTGCCGGATTGCAGTTCCGTACCGTTTTCCTTCAATTTCTGGAAATAAGCCTTGCCATAGGCAGAGTTTTCCATGAGGGCGCCTACGGCGTATTTTGTGGTGCCGGCCGTGCCAGGATCCGTCATAACGATCTGGCCCTTCCATTTCGGATCCAGCAGGTCATTCCAGTTCTTCGGAGCTTCTTCCTTGGAAACCTTGTTGGGGTTGTAAGCGATACCCATGTTCATCATCCGGGCACCGGTGTAGAAACCGTCTTTGTCGATGAAGACCGGATCGATGGCTTTGGCTTCAGGAGACGTGTATTTTTGCAGGATGCCCATCTTCTTGAATTGGATGTAGTCCGCAGGGTCCCCTACCCAGATGACGTCAGCGGCAACCTGGCCGGATTTGGCTTCCGTAGCGATCTTGGTAATTACCTTGCCAGTGCCGGCGAAATAGTAGTCCAGCTTGATGTCAGGATACTTCTTCTCGAAAGCCTTCTTCACGGCGTTCAGCTGATCTTCCTGCATGGAGGAGTACAGCATGACCTTGTTGCCGCCGCTGGAAGCCTTCTTGTCTTGAGGAGAGCCGGGAACTGCGCCGCCACCGCCGCAAGCCGTAATCCCCAAGGCCAACGCACACACAGCACCCATCGCTAACACTTTTTTCAGATTCATAAAACACTTACCCCTTTCTGTATAAAGAATACGAACTTTGATTTGCAAAAATATTCTAACATATTTTACACAAATTTTACATAGTTTTTACTTAATCTTTACTATTTGATTAAGTAATTATAGATTTTAGATATAGAAAAAAGAGCTGTGAAAAAATTTTCACAGCTCCTATGTTCATCTTTAACGGGCGCACCGCCGCTACGCTCTGGGGCGCCCCTACGGGCTAGTACAGGAATTTGCAAACAACTTTCTGTTTGCACTAACTCGTAGGGCCTCATCGTAAGATGAGGCCGCCTGGCAAGCGGATGCATCTCACGATGCGTCCCTACGGAGTTGAAATTGAAGTTTATTTACAATCTTCTATACTAGTACAGCCACCGCCCGGCCAGCGGCCTGTCATCCCCGTAGGGGAGGGGAACCGTGCGTAGCACGGTGGTGGGGCTGGCCAGCGGCCTTCTATCATCTATCATCTATCATCTTGCAATTACGGCCAGCGGCCCCTGACGTCTGACTTCTGACGTCTCTATCCATGCTACTACTTCTTATACCCTGTAGCTCTATCCACGATGTTATCCAGGGGCTCTCCGGCAAAGAACTTCTTCAGGTTCTTCGCAGAAATCTCGATGACCTTGTCCCAGGTATAGGGCAGATGCCAATCGCCGGCTACGTGAGGAGTAATGTACATGTGAGGAGCATCCCACAGAGGATTATCTTTAGGCAGCGGTTCCGGCGTGGCCACGTCGATAGCGGCGCCAGCCAGATGGCCGCTCTTTAAGGCCTCTGCCAGGGCCTTTTGATCCACAGCCGTTCCCCGGCCCGCATTCAGGAAGAAGGCTCCCTGCTTCATGGCTGCAAATTTTTCTGCGGTGTATAGGCCTTCCGTAGCCGGCGTGCCGGGCAGCACGGACACTATGATGTCCGCCCGTCCCAAATACTCATTCAGCTGATCCAGATGGCCCATTTCGTCTGCTTCAGGAGGAATAGCCCCTTCTCTGCGGCGGATACCGATGACGTGGGCGCCCAGCAGCTTCACCATCCGGCCAAAGTAGCGGCCGATATCTCCGAAGCCTACGATGACCACTGTAGCGCCCTGGAGGGTCGTTACAGTCCCTTCGTCGTGCCAGTTGTGGTCCTTCTGGTTATCGTAATAGGTGTACAGCCGCTTCATCATAGCCAGCAGCATGGAGAGAAGATGTTCGGACAACGCCAGGCCATAGGCCCCCGTAGCATTGGTCAGCTGCACTGTTTCCGGCAGGATGCCGGGAGCACAGTATTTATCTGCTCCGGCGGAGTTCAGCTGTACCCATTTCAGGTTCTTCATCTGAGCCACGTTTTTAGGAGGCTGGTTACCCAAAAGGATATCCACATTCTTTAGAAGCTCAAAGTCTTTGGAATATACGAATTCATTTCCGGGAGCTGCCGCTTCCAGCAGCTGTTTATCTTTTTCCCGTACGTGCATACATACGCCAATTTTCATAGGAAATCCCGCCTTTCTAAGTGTATTCTATCACAAATCCCGCCAGATCCGGGTCTCTTTTGGTGTCCTGGTAGACAGGCGCAAGGGCGTGTCCACAATCCAGGCCGTAACCAGGAAGGCCTTGTTCTTAAATTCTTTATACTCTTTCATGGGAATGGCTGCCGTATACACGACGCTGCTATGAGGAGCCACAGAGCTGCTGGTCAGGGCCATGGTAAACGCCATGCCGTCGGACCAGCGCCATAATACTTCTCCTGCCCGGGACCGGATTGCGAAATCGAAAACCTGTCCATCCCTGTGGGCCACAGAATAGGGATAATCCTCATTATTCGTCACCTTAAACGTCAGTGCCAGTCCGTCCTCCGTCTCCTCCGCCAGCAGCTGCTCCACCACGTTGCCATAGGATAATGCCCCATAGCTAGAGCTCTCTGCCGCAGAAGCAGGAGCCGTCATCAGCACCAAAAAAGAAAACAATATACAGCAGATGAATTTTTGACCTATCTTTTTCATTCTCTTCACCCCGCAAAGCACATTTCTAACCCCCGACAACAGGTTCTATCATCTATCTTCTATCATCTAAAAAATAAGACAGCGCACTGCGCTGCCTTATTTTTTATTATCTTCTTTTTCTCTTCGGCACAGCAGGACCAGCTGCCACAGGCGCAGCTTCGTGATGATGGCCCATCTTGTTCCGCAGGAACAGCCACAGGCTGCCTGCCAGGAACGTGGACGTATAGAAGCCGCTGGTAAAACCTACCAGCATAGCGAAGGAGAAGTTGTGAATCGTTTCCCCGCCGAACAGGAAAATAGCTACCACGGCGAACAGCGTAGTCAGACTGGTGTAAATGGACCGATTCATGGTCTGCCAGATACTGGCATCCACCAGGTCTCCCATGCTTTCCGTCCGTCTGTGGGTATGCAGGTTTTCCCGGATCCGGTCAAAAATAACGATGGTGCCGTTAATGGAATACCCGACGACCGTTAACAGAGCTGCTACGAAGGAAGAATCGATTTCCAGCTGCAGCACGGAGAAATAGCTCAGGGTTACCATGACGTCGATAATCAGGGCGATGATAGCGGCCAGAGCAAAGCGCAGTTCAAACCGGATGGTGATGTAGATGATCATCAGTACCCAGCTGAGGGCTACAGCACCGATGGCCTGCTTCACCAGGTCCTTACCAACGGTAGCCCCTACGTTTTCCACCCGGAGCATCTGGTTGCTGCCCAGTTTGGCAGTCAGGTCGTTCATGACTTCTACACGCTGGCTATCACTGATGACACCCGTACGGATCAGCACGGACTGGCTGGACGTAGCCTGTTCCCCGGTGCTGCCCAATTGGATGATGCTGTTGCCTAATTTATGGTCTGCCAGCACTTCCCGGACCTGAGCTACGGTAACGGCTTTATCAAACTTCAGATCCATCAGGCTGCCGCCCGTAAAGTCGATGCCCAGATTGAAGCCCCGCATCAGCATGGAACCAATGCCGATGACCAGTACGATGATATTCAGTGCAAAGAAGAGTTTGGCATTTTTAACAATGGAGAACTTCTTCATTTTGCCACCTCCTCTTTCGGTTCGGGCTTTTTAGCTCCATACAGGAAAGGATTGGTGCTGAAGCGGCTGTTTACCATGGCACCCAGGATGAATTTCGTCACCACGATAGCCGTAAACATACTCATGAGCGTACCAAGAGCCAGAGTCACGGCAAAACCACGGACAGGGCCCGTGCCCAGATAGAACAGTACTGCAGCGGCCATAATGGTCGTCACGTTGGAGTCCAGGATGGTCACAAAAGCCCGGGAGAACCCGGCATTCAGGGCAGCCCGCAGGGTTTTGCCTATAGCAATTTCTTCTTTAAACCGTTCGAAAATCAGTACGTTGGCGTCCACGGCCATACCGATGGAAAGGATGATGCCGGCAATGCCCGGCAGCGTCAGCGTAGCATTCAGAGCCTTCATAAGGGCCAGCAGCAGCAGGGTGTACAGCAGCAGCACGATATCCGCTACAATGCCGGACAGGCGGTACACCAGCAGCATGAACACGAACACGAAGGCAATACCGATGCCGAAAGCCTTTACACTCTTATCCTTGGAGTCCTGACCCAGGGTAGGACCTACGGTCCGGTTTTCCACGATTTCCAGTTTCACGGGCAGGCTGCCGCTGCGCAGCAGGATAGCCAGATGTTCTGCATCTTTGGCGTCCCGGGAACCGGTGATCTGCGCCTTGCCCCCGGTAATGGGTTCGTTGACCCGGGGAGCGGTCAGCACGTCACCATCCAGCAGGATGGCAATCTGCTTGCCTACGTTGCGAGCGGTCAGATCCGCGAACTTCTTAGCCCCTTCGTCGTTGAATTCCAGGGTGACCACAGGCTGACCTGCCTGGTCGGCGCTGGCCTTGGAATCCTTTAGGTCTTTACCGGTCAGGACGGTCTTCCCCTGCATATCCTTGAATTCCAGCAAAGCCGTACGACCCAGCATAGCAATCGCTTTTTCCGGGTCTTTGACGCCCGGCAGTTCTACGATGATACGGTCCCGGCCCTGGCGCTGGATCACAGGTTCCGTCAGACCTAATTCGTTGACACGGCGTTCGATGATCCGGATGGAACGGTTCAGGGCGTCGTCGTCCACCTTTGCCTCAGGCGTATCCTGAGCCTGCAGCACTACATGGGTACCACCCTGCAGATCCAGGCCCTGTTTGACCGTACTTGCCAGAGGCTTGATGAATACGGCAAACGCAATCACGATGGCCATAACTGAAACAAACAGTTTGACCCGATTTTTACCCTCCAAAATGATTCCTCCTCGATTTCCGTTATTTGCAGACCCTCAGGGCCTTTTCAGTGCACAGATAACGGACTTTTACGTCATAGGTATTGACGGGTAATTCCGGAACGACCTGCACTTCATAGGCAATGGCCATAGGCACAGCCTTCGTGCATTTCGGCAGGAACCGGTCGTAGAAACCGCCGCCTCTGCCCAACCGTTCTCCGTGGGCCGTAAAGCCCTGGCCCGGGGTCAGTACCACGTCAATATCTTCAGGAGCAATCACTTCTGCTCCTTCCTGGGGCGTGCGGATGCCGTAGCGATCCCGTCCCAGCTTCTTCAGGGAAACCAGCCGTACAGCCTGCATTTGTCCGGGGCCATCGAGGATTTCGGGTACGCAGACCGTCTTCCCCATGGAAATAGCAGTCTGCAGGGCAGAGTCGATGTTGACTTCCCCCGGTTCAGCCAGATAGCCCATGATGACCTTGCCTTCCAGGAACAAGCGGCTGTTCACAATGTGGCTGTTGATTTCCTTATGGAATTTATGCAGATCCCGCTGGTTGATTTTCTTGATTTTTTCTTTAATTTCCAGACGGAGTGCTTTCTTATCCATTATTTTTCTTCCTCAGACTTAGTCTCTTCGGCTCCAGCCTCTTCGACTTTTGCTTCTTCGGCCTTAGGTTCTTCGGCTTTCACTTCTTCCACTTTAGCTTCTTCAGCCGGCTTTTCAGCTGCTTTCTTATCTTCAGCCTTTGTGTCTTTATCGAAAGCAGAGCTCAGTACGCCCCCAACAGCGGTCTTGCGGATGTGGATTTCCACTCCTTCAGCCACTTTGATGCGGATCTTGTCATCCTGTACCTTTGTGATGACACCCAGGATACCACCAATAGTAACAATGCGGGTTCCCGGTTTCAGGGAATTTAACATTTGTTCTCTCTTCCGTTGGTCTCTTTTTTGAGGACGGTAGATCATTGCGTAAAAGATAACCGCCATCAGAATAAAGGGCCACGCCATTTGAATCATACTTGCCATACTACTTCCTCCTTGTCATTTCGTAATTCTCTAAGAACGCTGCCCGGAATTCCGGGAACGTGTCGTTAGCAATAGCAGTACGCATATCCTCTGCAAATTTTAGCAGAAAATGAAGATTATGTATAGACAGTAAGCGAAGAGCCAGGATTTCTTCTGCCTTAAACAGGTGCCGGATGTAGGCCCTGCTGAAATGACGGCAGGTATAGCAGTCGCAATGTTCGTCTATGGGCCGGAAATCTTCGGCATATTGGGCATTCCGGACTACGAGCCGGCCTGTAGGAATCATGGCCGTGCCGTTTCTGGCTACCCGGGTGGGGTACACGCAGTCAAACATATCCACGCCCAGGTTTACGCCTTCTACCAGGCAGTCTGGGGTACCTACGCCCATGAGATACCGGGCCTTGTCCTTAGGCATCCACTGAGTGGTCTGGCTCAGGATATCATACATCAATTCGTGAGGTTCCCCTACGCTGAGGCCCCCGATGGCAAAGCCATCGAAGTCCATGGAAGTAATGGAATCCGCACTGTAGTGGCGCAGCTGGGGATACATGCCGCCCTGGATAATGCCGAACAGGCCTTGGTCCTCACGGGTCTTAGCATCCAGGCAGCGCTTGGCCCAACGAGTGGTCCGCTGGGTAGACTGCTTGGCGTAGCCAAATTCTGCCGGATAGGGAATGCATTCATCAAAGGCCATGATGATGTCCGCTCCCAGATCTTCCTGGGCTTTCGTAGCGATTTCCGGATTCAGGAATTGCCGGGACCCGTCCAGATGGGACCGGAACATGACCCCTTCTTCCGTAATCTTACGCATCTCTCCCAGGCTGAACACCTGGAAGCCGCCGCTGTCTGTCAGCATGCCCCGGTTGTAGTTCATGAATTTGTGCAGGCCGCCGGCCTTGCGGACCAGCTCCGTGCCCGGACGCAGGAACAGGTGGTACGTGTTGGACAGGATGACCTGAGCCTTCATGTCATACAATTCCTCCGGGGTCAGGGTCTTTACCGTGGCCTGAGTCCCTACGGGCATGAACATGGGCGTATCGAACGTGCCGTGGGGCGTGTGCAGCTTGCCCAGCCGGGCCCCGCTGCGGGGATCTTCTTTGATAAGTTCAAAATAAACGGATCGCATAGTTCTCCTTTTTTAGTGGGCTAGGGGCTAGTATAGAAAACCGTAATTAAGTTTCACATTCAACTCCGTAGGGGTTTTCCAGAGGGGCCGAAGGCCCCGGCGGCAAACCCGCATCCAGGCTATTCAACATTTTTAACGGGCGCACCGCCGCTACGCTCTGGGGCGCCCCTACGGGTTAGTGCAAACAGAAAGTTATTTGCAAATTCCTATACTAG
>OMUE01000047.1 GCA_900314165.1 uncultured Acidaminococcus sp. | reverse complement strand
AAGAGTGGCTCAAAAATTCGTGAGCAAGTGGCTCACTTTTTGGTTGACATTCACAGAAAGAGGCAGCCGGCGGAGCTAAAAGCGGTTCTGGCGAATTTGCCAACTTGAAACAACAGGAACTGATTCTGGCAGACTCTGCAGCGAAAGGTGCAGCTGGTGAATTATTCGATGCTGCCTTTGCTAAAAATCTGGAAAAGATTACCGGCGGCAAACTGAAAGTGGACTTCCATCCTAATGGAGACCTGGGCAATGATGTGGACCTGATCCGTCAGATGAAGAATGGAGATATCGACATGGTAGGTTCTCAGATTGCTCCGCTGGTATCCTTCATTCCTGAAATGGCTGTATTCGACCTTCCTATGGTTTTCGCAAAATATGATGGAGATACCATTGATAAAGTCCTGAACGGGGACAGCAAGACTCACAAAGCACTGGTAGAAGGCTATCATAAAGCTGACCTGGAACTGTTAGGCATTGAACAAAACGCCACCTATCGTCTGACTACGTCCAACCGTCCTCTGAATAAATTGGAAGACTTCAAAGGTCTGCTGATCCGTACCATGGAAAACAAGAACCATATGGCCTTCTGGACTGCTATCGGCGCCTCCCCTACTCCTCTTGCATGGGGTGAAGTTTATATCTCCCTGCAGAACGGTACCATCGAAGCCGAAGAAAATGCTGCTGATACCGTAGCTAACTCCAACTTCCATGAAGTACAGAAATACCTGGCTGACACGAACCATATCCTGTATGCCAACCAGCTGTCCATGAACAAAAAGAAATATGACTCCCTGGATCCTGCTTACAAGAAAGCCATTGCCCAAGCCGTCCAGGCAGCTCTGAAAGAAATGCGTCCTCAGATGGCTAAAATCGATAAGGACAACAAAGCGAACCTAAAGAAAAAAGGCATGAACCTGATTTCCTATGACGATAAATTCTTCAACACCATTCTGAACCTGGATACCGTAAAGGCCCTGTACAAAGATATCGACAATCAGGTCAAAGGTCTGGGCACCACCATGCAGAAGGAACTGGAAGCCAACAAGAAGAAATAAAGAAGGGTTACCATGAATAAGAAGTTCTCATTAGCCTATCTGACACTGCCGGACACCCAGCCGGTGGATCAGATTGAGATTGCCTCCCTGTGCGGTTATGACGGTGTAGGCCTGCGAAATTTGTCCGGCAATTGGCCTGCTGACAAGAAATACGCTTTGGCCGATGAAGCGCTCTTCACCCAGGTGAAGGACGCTCTGGCCAGAACCGGTGTGGAACTCATGGATATTGAGCTGGGACGGGTACTGGACGGAGTGGATGTGGCTTCCTATGAGGAAGAATTCGCCAAAGGAGCCGAGCTGGGAGCCAAATACGTCACAGCCAGCATCTGGACTCAGGATACAGGCTATGCCAAAGAGCAGCTGACAAAGATGAGTGATCTTGCCGCAAAATACGGCCTCACTCTTTCCATGGAATTTGTTCCCTTTGCGGCCATGGCTACTTTAGCTGACGTATTGGAATGGATCCGGAAAGCCAACTGCCCGAACATCAAGATTTTGGTGGACCTGTTGCACGCCTATAGAACCCATGTCACTCCTGCACAGCTGGCAACTATTGACCCAGACTTATTCGGTTGTATCCACCTGTGCGATGGCCCCGCTTTCATCCCCCCGCTGGACCATCCAGATATGAAGGGTGTAACCCGGGAAGCCCGGCTGTATATGGGCGAAGGCGGTATGGATATCCTGCCCATCCTGCAAGCCATTCCCAATCCTCCCTACTATGCCATTGAGCTGCCAAATCTAAAAGCGATGGATACTCTTGGCAAACTAGGTCATGCCAGGAAGAGCCTGGAAACCACGAAAGCGTACTTCCAAAAATACAAGCTGTAACAAGCCGGGGCTGACAGACCTCCCTCTCTCAGCCTAAAATACAAAAGCCCGTGTACCTGAGTCAGAGGTACACGGGCTTTTTTCTTTGATTTCTGCGTACTATAAGTCGCCGGAATGCGTTTCTCCAGCTGCCAGTCCGCCCAGAGGGGGCGACTGGGCTCCTCCCACCTTGCCAAGAGACTAAAAGGACCTATAAATGTTGACCAACAGTCACAGGTTCTAGCACAACTGCTGATTCCCTGCACAAAAGGGTCGATTCCCGCCGTGTTTTACCCCTTGCTGGACATTTGGATTTATACCTCGTATGATGAATGTAACCCATCCATTATAGGGTACAATAATATACAGCAAAGGAAGACGAACTCATGACTACAACTCAACATCCCCTCAGATTAGTGGGCTAGTGTGCTAGTGGCTAGTGGTCCGCGAGACGGGCGGGACAGAATTCCCTGGTGGGCGCATTTAGCAATGCGCCCCTACGGATTCGTATCAGGGATTAGCCTCTATATTAAGATTAAGTAAACAGAAAGTTAATTGGTAAATTGCAAGTTGAATTTGAACACTCATAATCAAGAAACACACTCAATAGCATAAACTTCATCGAGGAATGCATCAAATAG
>OMUE01000068.1 GCA_900314165.1 uncultured Acidaminococcus sp. | reverse complement strand
TGTAAGGCGGCAGAAACAGACAGATGAAAATCCTCCCCGAGGAGCAAGGCTGAAGTACATTAAGCCTTGACGGTTTTCCCCCGTTAGGTGGAACGCGTATGTTGGTACGTTGTAGAGTGCTCCGGCGCAGTAATGCACGGAGAATCAGGGTGGTATCGCGGAATTTACTCCGTCCCTAGTTTTAGGGACGGAGTTTTTATTTTATACCCCCAAAAAGGATGACGAACGAACGGCCAAACTTCAACAGATTATTTTTTAAGGAGAGTGTTTCAAATGGCAAAAGTATTTTATGACAAAGACGTTAACTGGGATGTACTGAAAGATAAGACCGTGGCCATCATCGGTTATGGCAGCCAGGGCCATGCTCATGCCCTGAACCTGAAGGAAAGCGGTGTCAACGTAGTGGTCGGCCTGTACAAGGGCAGCAAATCCGCTGACGTAGCCAGAGCTGCCGGCCTGGAAGTCAAAACCGTTCCCGAAGCTGTAGCCGCTGCTGACGTGACCATGATCCTGATTCCTGATGAAAAACAAGCTGATGTTTACAAAGCTGAAATCGGCCCGAACCTGAAACCCGGCAGCGCCCTGGCTTTTGCCCATGGCTTCAACATCCATTTCCAACAGATCGTTCCTCCTGCTGATGTAGACGTCTTCATGGTCGCTCCTAAAGGCCCCGGCCATCTGGTTCGCCGGACCTTCGTAGAAGGCGGCGGTGTTCCTGACGTATTTGCCGTTCAACAAGATGCTACGGGCAAATGTTTCGACCTGGCTCTGGCTTATGCAAGAGGCATCGGCGGTACCCGTGCCGGCGTCATCCAAACCACGTTCCAGGAAGAAACGGAAACGGACCTGTTCGGTGAACAAGCCGTTCTGTGCGGCGGTGTGTGCCAGCTGATCACCAATGGTTTCGAAACCCTGTGCGAAGCCGGTTACCAACCCGAAATCGCTTACTTCGAAACGTTCCACGAAATGAAATTGATCGTAGACCTGATGTACGAAGGTGGTATGGCCAAGATGCGGAAATCCATCAGCGACACCGCAGAATACGGCGACTACACTTCCGGTCCGAAGGTTGTGACCCAGGATTCCAAGGCTGCTATGAAGCAAGTCCTGAAAGACATCCAGGATGGCACGTTCGCCAAAGACTGGTTACTGGAAAACCGTGCCGGCGGCCGGGCTCACTTCCTGGCAATGCGCCGTCAACATGCCGAACATCCTATCGAAAAAGTCGGCGAAAAGCTGAGAGCTATGATGCCCTGGCTGCATGAAAACGACAAGAACGAGTAATCCATATACAGAATCTAATACGACAAATCGCAAACAACTTTCATATTATACTAATTCGTAGGGGCGCCCCAGAGCGAAGCGGCGGTGCGCCCGTCAATCCCGAATGACAATCCGAAGGTTTTCTATACTAATCAAGGAGGAAATTGCCAAAATGAGAATCACCGGTGCAGAAGCAGTCATCGAAAGTCTAAAGAAGGAACAGGTGCAGGTCGTATTCGGCTACCCAGGCGGTGCCGTGCTGAGCCTGTATGACGCCCTGTACCGGATGCAATTCCCCCACATTTTAACCGGCCATGAACAAGGGGCTGTCCACGCAGCTGATGGCTATGCCAGGGCTACGGGCAAGGTAGGCGTCTGCTTCGCCACCTCCGGCCCCGGGGTCTGCAACATGGTAACGGGTATCGCTACCGCCAACATCGACTCCATTCCCCTGGTGGTCATCAGCGGCCAGGTAGCCACCCACCTGATTGGCCGGGATTCCTTCCAGGAAGCGGATATTTCCGGTATCACTACCCCCATTACGAAGCACAACTACCTGGTGAAAAAAGTCCAGGACCTGCCCCGGGTGCTGAAGGAAGCCTTCTACATCGCCCGCACCGGCCGGCCCGGCCCTGTATTGGTGGACGTAGCCAAGGACGTCTTCGATACGAAATTTGACTACGAATATCCGGAAACCGTGTCCCTGAGAGGCTATAATCCGCCGAAATCCGGCAATGCTGCAGAAGTGGACGCCGCTCTCGATGCACTGAACAAAGCTAACAAGCCCCTGCTGATGGTAGGCGGCGGCGTGGTCCTGTCCGGTACCTCCGAGCCCCTGCGTAAGTTCGTTGAAGCCACCAGTATGCCCGTGGTCTACACCCTTATGGGCAAGGGAGCCATCCCCGACGCCTGGGAATACAACCTGGGCATGGTGGGCATGCACGGCAGCTACGGTGCCAATATGGCCGTCACAGAATGTGACCTGCTCATGGCTGTCGGCTGCCGCTTCGATGACCGGGTTACCGGTTCTGTGGAAAATTTTGCCCCCAATGCGAAGATTCTCCACTTCGATATCGACAAAGTAGAAATCAACAAGATTGTCCACGCCGACCTGAGCGTCAACGGGGACCTGCGCTGGTCCCTGCCGCTCTTAGTTCAGCAGATGCAGACGAAGCCTGTGAATTCCCTGCAATACGTGCCCTGGCGCCAGCACACCCTGGACCTGAAGGCCCAACATCCCTTCACCACCCGTCCTTCCGGCAAAGGTACTGTTTCCCCTCAGAAAATTTTGCAGACCCTGACGGAAAAGGCGGGCCCCGAAGCCATCGTGACAACGGATGTGGGCCAGCACCAGATGTGGGCTGCCCAGTTCTGTGATGTCCAGAGCCCCCGGCATTTCGTCACTTCCGGCGGCCTGGGTACCATGGGTTACGGCCTGCCCGCCGCCATGGGTGCCCAGCTGGGCTGCCCGAAAAACACGGTGGTCCTGGTTACCGGCGACGGCAGCATCATGATGAACTGCCAGGAATTCGCTACGCTGCACAAATACGGCGTCCCCGTCAAAGTCGTAGTGCTCCGCAACGATACCCTGGGCATGGTGAACCAATGGCAGCGCATGTTCTACGGCGGCCGCTGTGCAGAATCCGACCTGCAGGCCAACCCCTCTGTCGCAGGCATTGCAGCTTCCATGGGTGTTCCCGGGAAATTAATCCATGAGGAAAGCGAACTGGACAAAGCTCTGGATGAAATGCTCTCCACAAAAGGTCCCGCCCTTTTGGAAGTCACCATTCCTCCGGACGAAAACGTGTATCCCATGGTTCCCGGTGGCAAACGGCTGGACGAAATGGTCTTAGGAGGTGAGGAAGCATGATGAGACAGCATATCGCCTTGCTGGTAGACAACAAACCCGGTGTACTGACCCACGTGGCTGGCCTCATCAGCCGTCGGGCCATCAACATCGAATTCATTAACGCCGGCTACACGGAAGAACGGGACGTGACCCGCATCAACATCGTGGTAGCCGTAGAAGACAAATGGGAACTGGACCAGGCTCTGAACCAGCTGGCCAAACTCATAGACGTCATAAAGGTCGTCAATTTGGACGATGCCCCCTTTGTGAGCTACGAGCTGGCCATGATCAAGGTCAAGAGCGGCAGTCCCCAGGTTCGGGAAGAACTGACGAACATTGCGGACCTGTTCCACGCCAAAGTGGTGGACGTCCAGCGCCAGTCCCTGATCCTGCGCCTGACCGGCAGCGAGGACCACATCGACGCCCTGCTGGAAGTCCTGCAGGACTACGAGGTCATAGAAATCGCTCGTACAGGCCAGATTTCCCTGAGCAGAGGATTGGTTCCTGTGAAAAAGATGTAAAATATTAAAGGTGCTGTGAAATTTTTTCACAGCACCTTTTTACATCTTTTAGAGATTATATAGTATGTCTTGCCTTCTGGACCAACAATCCCAGAACACCGGCCGTCACTACGAGATACACGGGAGAAATATCCCACACGATGTTGACGGCGATGACGGCCAGGAATATGGCCTCGGTCACCCGATCGACAACAGCGGCCTTGGCCAGCTTGCTGACGGCATTAAAGATCAATACACAGACGCACACCCGGATGCCGGCAAAAGCGTCTTTTACGACCTGCAGCTCGGCAAAATTCGTCAGGCAGGCGGCAATGAGGGTAATGATGATCAAAGAGGGGCAGACCATACCGAGGGTGGCAACGATTCCCCCCATCGTCCCTTTGCGCCTGGCCCCGATAAACGTGGCCAGGTTCACCGCGATGATGCCCGGCGTACATTGGCCGATTGCGTAATAATCGACAATTTCTTCTTCCGTGGCCCAGTGGTATTTTTCCACGATTTCCCGCTGTAAAATCGGCAGCATGGCCATTCCGCCGCCGAAGGTAAAGGCACCCATACGGAAAAAGATGCTGAATAACTGTAGGTATTCTTTCATAGGTGGTTCCCCATACAATTTGTTTATCGATAGGCAGCCTTATAAATCCCAATGCACTCCTCCCGGCTCATAAGCCGCCGGTCCGCTTTAAACAGGCCTGCTACGGCAGTCGCTGCATTATCTGCCATTTTAGGGAACTCATCCGGCGTAATGCCGTAATCACTGAATTTCAAAGTATCTACTTTGCAGACAGCCATCAGTTCTGCCAGTGCCGTTACCAGGTCCTCAGGCTTGTCTGCAGCTTCTTTGCCCATCAGCTGAGCCATGCGGATGAGACGATCATCACAGACATGTTTTTCCGCCATGTAACCAAAATAAGCCTGACACAGCAGAATCAGCCCTGCTCCATGGGGAAGATCCTCGTGGTAGGCACTCATAGCGTGTTCCATGGCATGCTGGCTGACCGTCCCACATAAAACCATGACGTAACCGGAGAGGGTATTTGCCAGAGCCAGTTCCGTCCGGGCTTCCAGATTGCTGCTATCTTGAAACGCTATGGGCAGATATTTGGCAACAGCACGGATAGCCCGTTCTGCCAATGTATCGCTGAGCAGGTTCGCCTTCTTGTTCACATAGCCTTCCAGACTATGGAACAGGGCGTCAAAACCCTGGAAAGCCGTAAAACGGGGAGGAACGGTCAGCATCAGTTCCGGATCCACAATGGACAGGGTAGGAAACATATCCGGCATTTTGATGCCTATCTTTTCATGGCTTTCCTGATTTGTAATAACGCCGCAGCCATCCACTTCAGAACCGGTGCCAGCCGTTGTAGTAATCGCTACAATGGGCAGTGCCCTGTTAGCTTTGACAAGGCCTTTGCCCGTACCGGAGCCCACATAATCCCACAGCTGACCATCATTAACGGCCATGACGGCAATCGCTTTAGACGCGTCCATCACAGAGCCGCCGCCCAGGCCGATGACGCAGTCCGCCCCAAAGTCACGGGCTGCTTTTACGCCCAAATTGACAGCTGCTACGGTAGGGTTGGCCTGGACCTTATCAAACACGGTATACGTTACGCCAGCCAGCTCTAATTCCTTTGTCAGGGTATCCAGATACCCGTTAGCCCGGGTGGATTTACCGGAAGAAATGACAACCAGGGCCTTTGTGCCGGGCAGTTTCTGTTCATGAAGCTGCTTCAGCATGCCCGGTCCAAACAATAATTTTGTGGGAATATCCACAACAAATGAATCCATAATGTACCTCGGTCTTAGAAATTGAGAGGAGCCATTGTCCAATCCACACGGCCCCTCTTTTCATTGTTCACTTTTCTCTTTTTACTCTATTTCTTATTCGCATTCCGATGGACGGCCAGACGGATAGCGTAGGAGATAGCATTCTGCAGGCTCAATTCGTTAGCGCCACCGTTACCTGCATGGCCGAAGCCTGTGCCATGATCCACGCTGACCCGGATGATAGGAAGACCCAGGGTAATATTTACGCCGGCCACGGCATCCCAATGGCCCAATTCATGGTTGTACACGAAGCCCTTGACTTTCAGAGGAATATGGCCCTGATCATGATACATGCACACGACGATATCATACCAGCCGCCCAACGCCTTAGAGAATACCGTATCCGGAGGCGTAGGTTTCTTATCAGGAATGCAGATCCCCTCCGCCATAGCTTCATCAATAGCCGGCTGGATTTCTTCAATTTCTTCCCGGCCAAACAGGCCCCCTTCGCCACAGTGAGGATTCAGGCCCGCCACAGCAACCTTCGGCTGGGCAATCCCCAGCGCCTTGCAGCCATCATTGGCAATACGGATGACTTCCAGCACTCTGGGTTTCTTCACCCGTTCAATGGCTTCCCGCAGAGATACGTGGGTGGATACATGCACTACCCGCAGGTTATCATGGGCCAGCATCATGGTGTAATGCTGAGTATGGGTATATTCCGCATAGATTTCCGTATGGCCGGAATAATGGTGGCCGGCCATGTTGATTGCTTCTTTGCTGAGAGCATTTGTTACTGTAGCATCGACTTCATCCTTCATAGCCAGGTCAATGACTTTGATGACGTACTGGAACGCTGCTTCGCCGCCCAGTTTGCAGGCGCCGACGCCGAAAGGAGCTGGTTTGCCGTCCTTCATATTATGAGGGATGGCATCTTTCGGCACAATGCCCAGGCTCATCAGGTCAATGGTCCCCGGCTGGAACAGGGCTTCTTTCACGTCCTTGATGATGTGCAGCTTTGGAGCAGAGCCCCGGACAGCTTTAGCCACATCCAAAGCGTATTCCATGCTGGAAGCATCCCCGACGACCAAAGGACGGCAAGTATCATACAATTTCGGATCACTTAAAGCCCGTACAGAGATTTCAGGACCATTGCCGAAAGGATCGCCCATAGAGATGGCAATAATAGGTTTTTCACTCATAGTTAATTTTCCTCCTTATATTTAGGAAACAGCTTGGCTAATACGTTGGGCAGCAACTGTTCGTCACCAAACCCGCCGGACTTGGAGATCAGCAATTGCTCACGGCCATGAATCGTAATCTTGGACAGCACAGTGCCTGTAAATAACTCCTGCAGAGGAGTGATTTCATAAACGCCCATGGTCTGGATAAAGCCCATGAGGATATCACCGCCTGTGACCATCCAGGTAGCCACAGCGCCCTGATCCATGAGCCCTTTCAGGGCCTCCCCCATGGCCAGAGGAATCCGTCTGCGTACTTCTTCTATATCGAAGCCCTGGCTGGCCGCATAATCCGCTACAGGCACAGCTCCCGGAATATCGTTGGTATCCACGATACAGGGCTGCTTTTTAGCGATGACAGCCTGCCATTTGGCCAGTTCTGCCTTCCCTGCCTCCGTAGTAAACCAATGAGGCGTCAGCGTCTGCTCCGGGGGAACCTGGATATACTGGAATTTTCCGCTGGCTACCCCATTCTTTACCTGAGTACGGGTAATAGGGTTCACACTGCCGCAGACCATAAAGAAAGGTTCCTGAGCTTCCGGAATGGGCTGCGTCGCTCCGCCCATCTCCATGAGCTCGGACAGGACCCCGGCAAAGCCTGCGCAGCCTGCCAGAAGGTGGAGTTTGTCATTCTTTTTCAGTTCCAGCCCTCTTTGCAGGATATCCTCATTCGTCACCGCATCGTATACCTGGATGCCCGCTTTATCATTCGCACATTCCTTCAGGCCGATTTCCTGGACAAGGGCATCTGTCTGAGTCCCTAGCACCTCTGCCACCCGGGAATATTTCACAGGATTAAAAGGATCTTTACCAAACACGCTGTCCGCCACAGGCACCTTATCGATGTAGTGGATGCCCTCTACCGTGCTCCGTTTTGTATCTGGAAAAGCCGGAATAAAATGCAGCTGGGTCTGCCCACTGGCTTCCAGCGCAGCTCCCAATTCCGCTCCCACATTGCCCCGCAGAGCGGAATCTGTCTTCTTATAAATGCATTTTACTCCCAGTGCCACAGCCCGCCGGACGATACTGCCTACAAGCTCTGCGGCCTTTGCCGGATCTATGTGCCGTGATTCCGTATCCACTACCAGGACCTGTACCTGGCCGTCCACTTTTTCTAATGGATAAGCAGGATCAAAAACTACGCTGGTCCGCACCCCTCTTTTGACAAACTGGATACCGGTGTCTAAAGCTCCTGTTAAATCATCTGCTAAAATCAGTAATTCCATGTCGTCATCTCCTTCCCTATGGTTCAATTGTAGGTGATTTACTCTGAACATGCAAATAAATTTGAGCCGTCCCTCCAAGAAGAACGGCTCAAATTTAATGTGACTTGCTTATTTTTTATAATCTTCCGGATGGGCTGCCATTTCTTTTTTATGAAGCATGGTGACCAGCAGAGGGCACAGGATAGCCGTGGTAATGATTGCGGCGGAAACCTGTACGGTAGCTGCGTCGCTCAGGGCCTTGGAAATGACACCTGCTGCAGCTACAGCGGCCGGCGTGCTGGCAGCGTTGCCTGCTGTCGTCCCGATAGCAGCGCCGACTTCAGCATGTTTATACCGCAGGATTTTGTAAGCAGCATACCCGCAAAGACCGGTAGTCAGGGTAGAAGCTACGCCCAGCAGAACGCCGGAAGGACCAGCCTTCACAATGGAAGTCAGGGTCAGGCCTGCGCCCAGCGGGAAAGCGAAGAACGGAATCAGGAGCGTAGCACCAGGTTCACAGAATTTCTTGATATCCGGGTCCAGGTTGCCCAAAATGCAGCCTACGATGATAGGAATAACGCAGCCGATCAAAACTTCTACAGGAACCTTATACCCTGCAGCGCCCAGAGCCAGCAGAGTGAAGAACGGACCATCGTTGATGGACAGAATGGACACGGCACCTACGTCCGTAGCATCGCCGTATTCCCCGGCCAGAGCAGCGTACAGACCGCCGTTGGAGTTAGCAATAGCGGCGATGATGGCGATAGGAGCCAGGCCAAAGATACCGGCTTCCCCAAAGGTATAGCTGACAGCTACACCAATGCCCATACCAACCAATACTTTTACAGCAGTCAGCAGAATGCCTTTTGTCAGAGTAGTTCCTGCCTGTTTCACATCAATAGTCGTACCATTGCAGAACAGGAAGGCTGCCAGAATAGGCATAGCGCCAGTCTTCCACAAATGGGTTGTAAATGTTCCTTTAAACAGCGCCCAGAATTCAGGCACCAGAGTATTGACCAGAGCCCCCAGTAACAGAGGAACGATCATCAAGCCGCCCGGGCATTTCTTAACGGTCTGCAATATTTTCATACTTGTCACGCTTTCTTATGGAATTAGAACGTACCGGATACTTTGTAGATACCAAATTCTCTGTGACCCAGAGCTTCTGCCTTCGTCATCTTGCCGTTGATTACATCCAACATCAGAGCAAAGGTTTCTTCACCCAGATCTTTAATGGTCTTGCCTTCTACGATGATCTTGCCAGCGTTGACATCAATGTTGTCCGGCATGTTGTTGAACGTATCGTTGTTGCCGGTGATCTTGATAACGGGAGCGATCGGGCTGCCGGTAGGCGTACCACGACCGGTGGAGAAGACGATGACCGTAGCGCCGCCAGCTACCATGCCGGTGATGGAGTCAATATCCTGGCCCGGGGTATCCATGAAGTACAGGCCTTTCTTTTCCAGAGGCAGCAGTTCGGAATATTCCAGAGCGCCTTGGAACGGAGCATCCGTACCAGCTTTGTACATGCAGCCCAGGGATTTTTCTTCGATGGTGGACAGGCCGCCGGCTTTGTTACCAGGAGTAGGTTGGCCGGTACGCAGATCTTCGCCCAGATCCAGAGCTCTCTTTTCTACGTTGCGAACCATGGTCAGGAATTTTTCTCTCTGATCTGCATCTACGAACCGTTTAGCCAGAATATGTTCAGCACCGATAACTTCGGTGGTTTCACTCAGGATGCTGCTGCCACCCAGAGCGCACAGTTTATCGGACACATAACCAATGGTGGGGTTGGAAGCCAGGCCGCTGGTAGGATCGGAACCGCCGCATTCCATGCCCAGGACGATTTCACTGATATCGCCTTCGGTCCGTACCTGAGTGGACAATTTAGCAGCCATAGCGCAGGCAATTTCGCCACCTCTGGCAATGGCTTTCAGAGTACCGCCGCAGCCTTGGATTGTAATCCATTCTACAGGTTTGCCAGTTACAGAAATTCTCTTGGCCAGATCCTGAGCCTGGATCCCATCGCAGCCCAGACCTACGACCAGGACAGCACCTACGTTAGCATTCATGCCGAAGCCTTGCAGAGTCCGTTCCGTCTGTTCGGAGTCAGAGCCAATCTGGCAGCAGCCATGTTGGTTCGGTACATACACAGCACCGGGAACCTGATCCGCAATTTTCTTAGCGGTATCCGTAGCGCATACGGAAGTCGGCAGAACCAACAGATGATTTCTTACACCGAAAGTACCATTTTCACGTCTGTAACCTAAAATCTTCATATTGCTTCCTCCTCTTCCTTATGCCTTCAGATCGCCACGACCGCGGGTGCTGGCCAGATTATGAACATGGACGTAATCGCCAGGGTGCAGATCTTCAAGAGCTTCTCCGATGATCTGGCCATATTTATAGCAATATTCGCCCTTCTTAATATCAGCCACAGCCATCTTGTGGAACTTAGGAATGTCACTGGAAGCCGTATATTCCTTACCTTCAAATACAATCGTTTCGCCTTTGGTAATCGGTCTCAGGCAAGTTACCAGATTATCCTTGCTGTTTACATGAATTACTGCATTCATCGTGTTTAACCTCCCCTTAATAGATAAAGCCTCTTTGTTTCATTCGTTGTATTCATTGTACAAAGTGCGGTTCAAATATTCTAACGGGATTTCCCTTTTTATTGTTCAAATTTAGAACATAATTTATTATTTTAAAATTTATTGAAATTTATTTATCTATATGTTACATTATTAAACATAATATAGGAGGGATATCATGGATGAAAAGATCAGGCTCTTAGCGATTGCTCCTTACGAAACATTAGGTAAGCTCATGGTTCAGGTCGCTAAAGATTTTCCTCAGATAGAACTAACAATAGAGGTAGGCTGCATCCAGGAAGGTGTCCGGCTTTTAAAAAAACATGACCTGACATATTACGATGCTGTAATAAGCCGGGGTGGCACGAAGATGGAGGTTGAAAAAAATACGACTTTACCCGTATTCGAAATTCCCATTTCTTACTATGACCTGCTGAATATTATCAAGCTCGTAGAACATTATCAAGGCAAGGTCGCTATCCTGGCTTATGAAAATATTGCTAATGCAGCCCGTACCTTGTGTGATATCCTTCAATATACCTGCGATATCTATGTGATAGATAAATGGCACAACGCAGGACAAAAAGTGGAGCAGCTGAAAGAAGCCGGCTACACCCTTATTATCGGTGATGCTGTATCCGTCCAATATGCGGATAAACTGGGTATCCAGAATATCCTGCTGACTTCCGGAGCAGATTCTGTCCGGGAGGCTTTTCAGCAGTTGGTGCATAGCTGTACGTATCTGGCCCGCTACAAAAGAGAGAATCAGTTATTCCTAGCCTGCCATAAAGCCGCCCAGGAACTATTTTTATGTATATCCTCTACGGGAGATGTCCTATATTCCACTTTGCCTAAAGAACTATCCCGACTGCAGACCAGCTGCCGTCACTTATTAAATCGGGTACGTGAGGAACGCCGGATCCTTGCCCACAAGAATCTTAAAGAAGGCTTCTTTGAAATCGCAGGTACTATAATTACCTTACAAGGAGAACCTGTCTATGTATTCCGGGTCAAAAGGCAGCGGTTTATCGCCGCTGATACACCACCATATCTGACTCTCTATGATCCTTCTCTCCAAACCAGTTCTGGTTTGCCAAACAGTCTCCAGCTGTTGGACCCTGTACTTTGGCAACAAGCCCGCCAGGCAACGGAGGCAAAAATTCCTATCTGCATTACCGGGCCATCCGGTACCGAAGGTGATGAAGTCATCAAGCAATTGTTTACCAAAAATGGGAATTCAAGCAACCCTCTCTACATCGTAGATGCTGGCCTGCTAAAACTCTCTGATATAAAAAATTTATGTACCGCTTCCTATTCTCCTCTGCATATCTCCGACGCATTTGTGTATTTTAAAAATCTGGGAAACCTGGAAGATGACGTCTTCTCCTATTTGCTGGATGAACTGACAGCAGCCAGCTATACTTCTACAGCTCATTTTTTCTTTTCCCTGGAAGAAAAAACCGGCAGCCGGGCTTTACCGGACCACCTGCATACTATAATAGATTATTTCCATGCTCTGCCCGTGAGCCTGCCGGCACTGTTGCATAAAGAAGAAAAAATATTGAATTACGCGTTGCTATACATCCAACACCAGAATCATTTACAGGATTCCCACATCGTAGGTATGGAGCCGGAGGCAATCAACCTGTTATGCCAGTTTTCCTGGCCCCAGAATCTGAACCAGCTCCAAAGGGTACTGCAACAAGCAATCCTGTCTACAGGTGCCCCCTGGATTACTGCTAAAACCATGCGCCAGATTTTAAAAAACGAAGAGCGCGTCTTCTTACCACCACCTCAGGCAGCTATGAATCTGGATCGCCCTTTACACGAAATCATTCACTCTATCGTTCTCCAAGTGCTCCAGGAAGAGGATATGAATCAGTCCCAGACCGCCAACCGTCTTGGCATCAGCCGTACGACTTTGTGGCGGCTGCTAAAGGAAGAGAAAAAATAAAAGAAGAGCCATGCGGCATGGCTCTTCTTTTATTTTGAGTTGCTAGTGGGCTAGTTGTTAGGGGCTAGTGGTCCGCAGGACGACTTGCTTAAGAAGTCAGACGTCAGAAGGCAGATGTCAGGGTGCTCCGCACTTTCCTTTGGCTCGAGACTAGAAACTCGTGACTCGAGACCAACAAGGGGGCTGTGATTTTCACAGCCCCCTCTTTACATTATTCCCCCACCACATTCACCGGCGTGCCGGCCAGGAAATTCCGGACATTTTCCACTGTGGTGTCCATGATCCGCTGGCGGGCTTCCACGGTGCCCCAGGCCATATGGGGAGTCAGGATGCAGTTTTGGAGCCTTCAGCAGAGGATTATCCTCTTTGATGGGCTCGTAGCTGACCACGTCCACAGCAGCACCGGCTATTTTACCGGCAGCCAAAGCCTCTGCCAGGTCCTGTTCCACCACCAGGCCGCCCCGGCTGGTATTCAGCAGGAATGCCCCAGTCTTCATTTTCGCCAACGTTTCCTTGCAAATCATGCCCTTTGTGGCCTCGTTTAAAGGGCAGTGCAGGCTGATGACGTCGGACTGCTGCAGCAGCGTATCCAAGTCCACATAATCTGCCACAGCCGTAGGGTGGTTGTGACCATGGTTAAAGGCCAGGACCCGCATGTGGAAGGCCTTGGCCATCTCCCCCACTCTCCGTCCGATGCGGCCGAACCCGATGATGCCCAGGGTCTTCCCGGCCAGCTCGATCTGGGGCGTATCCCAGAAGCACCACTCAAAATAATTCGTCCATTTCCCCTCATGAACCACTTTGTCGTGGTGGCCGATCCGGTGGCACAGTTCCAGCAATAGGCCGAACGTAAACTGGCTCACCGTGTCCGTACCGTATGTGGGCACGTTGGACACAGGGATGTTTCTCTTGCGGGCTGCTGCTACGTCTATGATATTGTAGCCCGTAGCGGTGACCGCTATGAATTTCAAATCAGGGCATTGTTTCATGATGGCTTCCGTAATGGGCACTTTGCTGGTGACAGCAATATCAGCCCCTTGGAGGCGTTCTACAATCTCCCTTTCGTCCGTATCGGACGTCCTGTCATACAACGTCACCTGGCCAAGAGCCCGCAGCCCGTCCCAGCTCAGATCCCCCGGATTTTCCACATACCCGTCCAAGATTACGATATTCATTGGTTTTCCTCCCGCCGTCCCTAAGAGTCATAGTTTCTTACATTATATACCATTGTGTGGGGGTGAGGGGTTAGGGGCTAGTAGTGTTCTTTCTTTTGCTCAAGGCCAGAAACCAACAGGAGGCTGTGAATATTTCACAGCCCCCCCCTGTTAACCCTTTACTTCGCAGCCGGTGCTTCCTTCGGTGCTTCTTCTTTCTTTTCTGCTTCCGGGAAGAAATATTTATCCAGATCATTGATCTGGGCCAGGCTTTCGCCGGCGCCGATTCTCTTAATGACAGCCGGTTCCTTCTTCTGTCTGTCCAGAGCTTCCTGACCAACCTGCATAGCGTACTTCGGATCTACTACGTAAATGCCATCGTCATCGGCTACAACCAGGTCACCCGGTTTGATGACTACGTTGTCGATAGCGATGGGCACGTTGATCCAGCCTTCGCTGCCGATGATCCGGGTGGTCATAGCGCTGATGCCCCGGCAGCAGATCTTCAGGCCCATGTTCTGGATGGACTGCAGGTCACAGATAGCCCCGTCGATGATGACGCCGGCTACGCCCTTGAATTTCAGAGCCAGGCCCACCATTTCGCCCAAAGGAGCCCGGTCATATTCACCGCTGGTATTGACGCACACTACGTCACCGGGTTTTACTACGTCCACGACCTTGCGCATGGCCGTAGCGTCCACTCTGGGCAGCTGTACCGTAACAGCGTTGCCTACGAAGTGGAAGTTCTTTTGGTAAGGCCGCAGGCAGTTGATCAAACCTAATTCCGTCATATGGCCGATGGTGGACGGGCTGATCTTCTTGTACAACTTAATCATTTCATCCGTTACGCCCTGAACCCGTTCATTCAAAATAAACATAAAATAATTCCTCCTCTAAGTGTAAGTCTATGCTATATAGATTATTAGAATATTTTGTAATTTCCTCTTATACTCTAATAAGGTAAACAGCGGTATTGCTACCTTTATAGTATACAGGAAATACCCATTTTGGACAACATTTTTGATTAAATTTTTGAATCTTCCCTCATTTGCCAAACTAACTTCCATGCCAGTTCAGAGAGGAGCTCCGCCCAGCCCCACCACCATCGCAAGCGATGGTTCCCCTCCCCTTCGGGGATGACTGCCGCCGGGCGGCCTCTTCGCTCTTTACTCTTCGCTTTCTTATTTCTTCCTTGCCCGCCGCAGGCGCCTTTTCGCTCTTTACTCTTCGCTCTTCGCTTCTTACAAGTTATACACCTCCACCCTTCTATCTTTGAAGGACGGCAGCTTTTGGCGCACTTGGGCTATGCGGTCCGTATCCACGAACACGGGCACCAGGCACTCCCCTTCGCCGCCAGAGGCAATGGGCACACCCATGGGGTCCACAGCCACGCTTTCGCCCATGAACATCTTGCTGTACTGGTCGCAGGCCAGCATAAATACAGTATTTTCTATGGCTCTGGCCGTTACCAGGGTCCGGAAATGGAGGCTCTTCAGATCTCCTTTCACCCAGGCCGTGGGCATGAGGATGATGTCCGCCCCTTTCAGGGCCTGGTCCCGGGCTACTTCCGGGAACCGCACCTCATAGCACACGAACATGCCGATGCGGCCAAAAGGTGTATCGATGGGATCGAACAGTGTATCGCCGGGCTTCATGGTCCTGGACTCTTTGATGCCGAAAGCATCGTACAGGTGGGTCTTCCGGTAGACGCCCTTGATGGTACCCTCATTGTCCAGAATCAGAGTCGTATTGTAGTTCCGGGGATCTGCCGCATCCCCCGTCACTTCCCGCATGCCGAACAGCATCCACACCTTGTATTGCCGGGCCAGCCGCTGCATGGCCTGCACAAAATCCCCCTCCAAAGGCTGGGCGGAGCCCAGGACGATGGACTGCTCCGTGCCCCGGGGATAATGGTACATGTACACCTCCGGGAACACGATGAAATCAGCCCGGAACCGTTCCACAGATTCCCGGATGGCCTTTTCTGCTTTCGCTATATTGTCTTTATAATCCGGCAGCGCTTCCAGCTGCGCAAGGACGAATGTGCTTTTCATGGCAGTGCCTCCTTCTGTTCCTTTTTCTCCACAGCTTTATTGTACCAGAGTCGGCCTGTTTTGTCCGCTGTTTAGGCGGTTTTATAACACGTAAAAAACTGAGACTATGAAATTTTTCACAGTCTCAGCTTCTTTATGGAATCCGGTAAAACAGATTCCTATTAGTATAAAAGATTGTAAATTATTTTCTGTTTCAGTTTAAAACGAACATAAATCTTTGGCACGTATTCCGTAGGGGCTTATCGTAAGATAAGCCCACTAAAGCATATCCTTGCCAGGAATCCTTGGTGGGCGCATCTCACGATGCGCCCCTACGGGTTAGTGCATTATGCAAGTTATTTGTAGTTTGTAATACGAGAAGTTATCTCTATTCTCTAACCACCTTCTTCAGATAGATGGTCTTGTGCTTTTTCCCGGGCAGCTGTTTTTCCCCGATCCGCACAAAGCCCAGATGTTCGTACATCTGCACCAGCCAGGGGTGGGTGTTGGCCGTGCCTAAGGTAACGGCAGGGCATTTCAGCTGCTTGTCCAACACCTGGGTCACGATCCAATCCAGCAGCTTTGTGGCATAGCCCTGATGGGCATAGTCCGGGTCCGTAATGAATTGGCCGATATGGGGCAGTCCGAAAGGCCCCGGGTGGCTGCCCCAGGGCATGCGCAGGGTAATGGCGCTGATCAGCTTATCCCCTTCAAACAGCCCATAGGTGGGCTCGTTTGCCAGCCAAACCCGTTCGTCCTCCTTTGTAGCGTCCATAGCCGAGAAGGAAATGGGATACTGCCGGTCCGTCTGGTAGCTGCGGTGCAGGACGTCGTAATATTGGTCCAGATCGGTTCCCTTCAACTGGCGAGCGTCGGCCATACTTGTTCCCCTCCTTCCCCTTCCAGAGCCGGGCAGCTCAGGCAGGTACTTTCCAGGAAGCGGTTCAGGAACTGCTTTGTCCGTGCTTCTTTGGGATGGGCCAACACTTCTTCCGCCGTTCCCCGTTCAACGACCACTCCGTTTTCCATAAAGATGACCTGGTCGGCAATCTCCCTGGCAAAGGCGATTTCATGGGTGACGATAATCATGGTCACATCCATCTCTTTGGCAATCTTCCGGATGACGCCCAATACCTCTCCTACAAGTTCCGGATCCAGAGCACTGGTGGGCTCATCGAACAGAATGACTTTAGGGTTCATGGCCAGAGCCCGGGCAATCCCGACCCGCTGCTGCTGCCCGCCGGACAGCTGCACAGGATAATAATCCAGGTAGTCGGCCATGTTCACCTCTTTCAGGCACCGGATGGCTCTCTCCCGGGCTTCCTGCTTGCTTTTCTTCTGGACTGTCACCAGGCCCTCCATGACGTTCTGCAGCACCGTCATATGGGAAAACAGGTTATACAGCTGGAACACCATGGCCGTATTCCTCCGCACATGGAGGATTTCGTTCTTGCTGGCTTTGGCCATATCCACAACAGGCTCTTCGTCCAGCTGCAGCGTCCCTTGGTCCGCCTGGCCCAGGAAGTTCAGCGTCCGCAGGAACGTGGTCTTGCCGCTGCCGCTAGGCCCTAAGATGACCGTCACACTGCCCGTCGGTACAGTCAGGGATACGTCCTTTAAGACCACATGGCTGCCAAATTTTTTTCCTACATGATTCACCTGGATCATGCAACATTCCCCCTTCTATACCGACTCAGGTTCACTTCCAGCCGGTCAAACAAAAATTCAAAGATGATGCCCAACGCCCAATAAATGCAGGCTGCGGCAATATACGATTCGAAATACTGGGAATTGTCCTCGCAGAACAACTTGGCGGCGCCGAACATCTCGACGACCGTAATGACGAATACGATACTGGTGCTCTTCATAGTGGACAGGAACTGATTGGCCACCAGGGGCAGGGAAAAGACCGCCGCCTGAGGCAGCAGCACCCGCCGGAACAACTGGGGCCACGTCATACCCAGAGCTTTGCCGGCCTCCAGCTGGCCGACGGGAATAGCTTCCAGGGCCGCCCTGAAGGTTTCCGTCAGGTAGGCGCCACTGTGGAGGGTCAGCCCCAGGATGGCGATCTGCAAAGCCGTTACTTTTTCCACATGGAGGTCGAAATGGCCTTTTTGGGCCAGCGCCATAATGAGGAGGGGTACTCCGTAATACACCAGATATAGCAGTACCATGTTCGGCAGGCTGCGGCAGATGAGCACGTACAGCCGGGCAAGGAACGACAATATCGGGACGTTCTTGTACTCTACAAAGGCACACAGAAGGCCCAAAATAATGCCCAGACCCATGGACAGGACCGTGATACCCATGGTCACTTTCACATAGGGCAGGATGTACTGCAGGCAGCCTTGGAAATAATAGGGATCGATAAAGCTCGTCTCATTCATCTATGCTCACCCTCCCTGCAGCCGCAGCCGCTCTTTTTTCTACGTTGAAATAATTCTCCGTGGCCCGGCCCAATAGTGTCAGGGCCAGGATCACCAGGCCATACAGCAAGGCAATATCCACATACAGTTCCAGATAACGCTGGGAGTTGCCGCCCATAAGTTCGGCCTGCCGCATCATATCCACAATGCCCACATTAAATACCAGGGCCGTGCTCTTTAACGTACTGATGACTTCATTGAGCAAAGGGGGCAGGGACATGACGAAAGCCTGGGGTAAAATGACTCTGGTATATTGCTGGACCAGAGTCATACCCAGGCTGGCTGCCGCCTCTTTTTCCCCCTGGGCCACGGTGAGGATACTGCTGCGCAGGATTTCCGCGCCGTAGGAGCCCACATGCAGCACAAAGATAAACAGGACAAAAGCCATAGGAGGCAGGTCAGTAAGATCCACCCCTACGCGCTGGAACAGTTCCGGCACCCCGAAGTACACTACAAAGAGCTGTACCAAAAACGGCGTGCTGCGCATAAAGGAGATGAAGACCCTGGTCAGTTGGTTCAGTACAGGGATCCTGCTGACCCGAACCACTGCCAGAATTGCCCCCAGTGCCACCCCGAACACAGAAGATATCAGCGTCAGCACCACCGTCAAAGGCAAAAAGCTCGCCAGGATCGGAAAAGATTTCACCATATACTGAACATCAAAAAAGCTTCCCACGACAATTGCCTCCTAACAAAATCGGATTATTTTTGTTTTACCGTATAATCCCCACCCAGGAATTTTTCGGACAGTTTTTTCAAGGTACCGTCTTCCCGCAGGGCTTTCATAGCCTTATCGATCTTTTTGATAACTTCTTCAAAGGCAGGGTCTTTTCTAAAGATAAAATACGTAGGTACGGATTGCAGGGTAGGTCCCACGGTCTTAATGGGCAGTTTCCGGTCTTTTCTGGCCACATCCACCACGTAGGCGTATTCACCGGCGGCGTCCGCCCGACCCGTAGCTACCAGGTTCAGGTTTTCTGCTGAACCTTTGTCGGAATAAATGGGCTCGATGCCGGGTTTATGGGTCTTATTGAACTCTTTCACCATATCGTTGAATTCGGAATTGGAGGTTACGGCCACCTTTTTGCCGTTTAAGTCTTCAAAGCTATTGATATCCGTCCGATTATCCTTGACCACCAGTTTCCGGGCTGTGTAGTTATTGACTTCATTCGTATAGAGGTAATTTTTTACTCTCTGAGGGTTCCGGCGCATCTGGTTGGCGATGGCGTCCACTTGCTTGGACTTCATAGCCACGAAGGCTGCATCCACACCCATAGCCTTGAATTCAAACTGCAGGGACGGATCTTTCTTTTGGACTGCCTTCAGCAGTTCTACGTCGTATCCGGTCAGGTTTCCCTTGTCATCGGTGTAAGTAAAAGGTTTTGCCGTACCACGGGTAGCTACGATAATCTTTTTGCCGGCGGCCTTAGGAGCTTCTGCCTTCTTCTCGCCACTGCCACTACTGCCGCAGCCCGCTGCAACTCCTAACAGGGCAATGGACAGGATTGCCAGGATTTTCTTTACAGACTTGCTATTCATAATAAAACCTCCTTATTCTTGTAATACCGTTCTTACCTGAGCCAGAGTCCCGTCGGGCCAATCAGCCACAGCCTCCAGCAAGTTTTTTGTCCACTTCCTGCCGCCCGCTTTTTCCAGCTTCTCCCGGAGGTCTTCCTCCGTAAAGGGATGCTGGGGAGAACCTAAAGGTGCATCCTCTTCTTCTATGAGGTTGACGCCCTTCTCCGTCACTGCCGTGACCTTGATCTTCCGGACGGTCTTTTCCACCGGTGGCAGGTCATTGGCCCGCTTCAGTTTGGGGAGCGCTTCTGCAAAGCCCTCCGGCAAGGTTTCCAGTTCAAACAGTTCGTCCTGGATATAGCCCTTTGTCAGCACCTGCCAGGCTACGTACTCCATGGAGAACTTGCCTTCCCTTCCGGTAGCCGGACTCTTGTAATGGAGAGCCTTGTCCGCTCCGGGTGGGAAATGGAACGTAACCTCCCTCAGCTTGTCCAGGGACCAGCCCTTGTCAAACAGCTTGTAGCAGGCTGCCTCGCCGCAGATGGCCGCACTGCAATACGGGTGCAGCTTCATCCACAGTCCCGGCTGCAGGATCTGGCCGGGCTTCAGCCACCGTTCTGTCAGGTCCGCCGGCTTTAGTTCCAGATTGGCAAAGACTTTCTGCCAGCCATTGTCTCCATTAAAAGGCTTTGTGCTGGCGTTCAGGCCAGCCTTTACGATCATTTCGTAGGCATAACGGGCATTCCTGGCCGCAAAGCCCGAATGGAGAGGCTTGCCGTCACTGCCCGCCTCCAGGCCCAGTCCGGAGGATTGGGTTGCGCCCAGGCTCAGGACCTGGGCTGTGGTCTCAGGTGCCAGCTTATAAAGCCTGCTCAGCGCCGCCGCTCCACCGATGGGTCCCAGGGTTCCTGTGGAATGCCAGCCCTGCCATTTATGCTGGGGGTTGATGAAACCTCCCAGGATCCCTTCCACCTCGGCCCCCACTACATAAGCGGTGAGGAAATCCTGCACCGTGGTAGAAGCCTTGGCCGAAGCCAGCAGCAGGGAAAACAGCACCGTACTGAAATGGCCGGCAATGCTAGCCTGGGCATCGTCCAGATCCAGATAATGGGATAAGAAGCCATTGTAGAAGGCCGCCTGGAACGGAGCACAGGTCTTTTTCCGACCCAGCAGCAGTCCTTTGCCGGGATACTGGCTCACCCATTTTGCCAGCTTCCGGACCTTGGGCTGGTCTTTAGCCTGCAAAGCCGAGGCCAGATAATCCAGGAACGCGATCTTGGCCTGCTGCAGCAGTTCCGGCCGGTCCGTCAGATCCGTTGCCAGGATCAGCTGAACTAATGTTTCCGTGTTCTCATCCATAAGCCCACCTGCTTATTTCTTAGCAAATTTTTCCGCTCTGTCGTTTGGTTCTTCCCAAATGGACATGTCAGGACCTTTCGGTACGATTCTGGGGAAGTCTTCATAGGGTGTGTGGTCCACATAGTAGAACCGTTTCCGCATGGAATCAAAGTCCGTATTGCCGCCAAAAGCAGGATTGGAGTACAGATCCTTGGAATAGTTCCAAAGATTCGGGTAGTCCACCAGACGTTTCTTGTTCACATAATATTTCTGGTAGAATACCAGGTCGAACCGGGACAGAGTCACGAACAGCCGGATATCCGGATCCGTTATGGTATCCCCCATCAGGTACCGGCGGGTGGACAACCGTTTTTCCAGCCAGTCCAGACGGTCGAACACCTTGTTGTAGTAGAACTCGTACTCTTCCTGGCTGTTGACCAGAGCCGCCAGGTTCACGGCCAGGTTCACATCCGCATAGATGATGTCGTTCAGAGCGTCTATATCGTCCTGCAGGCCTTCCGGATAGATATCCGGAGCGCCGGGTTTGATATATTTTTTAAAGGCTACGGCAATCTCCGTAGTCAGGTCGTGGTAGTCGTTGTTTACAACGGCACCTGTGGTCACGTCCACGATGGCCGGCACTGTAGAGCGCTGGTCATACTTGGGGTCCCCTTTCCGGTAGCATTCGCCCAGGGAATGAACCTTCAGCACCGGATCCACATTGTCCGGATCCAGGGTAAAATACCAGTCACCAACTACGCCGGCAGGGCGCAGGGGATCCACGACGCCTTTGGAAATCACATCCTGGAGGCCCAGCAGGTCAATGGCGATGGCCACCCGGTTGGCCCAAGGGCAGTGCTTGGACCATACCAGACGGTAGCGGCCCGGTTCTACGGGCAGATAGCCGGGGCCTTCCCCAAAAGGTGTGGTGAACTGGGGCTCTTCATCGTCCGCATATTTTTGCCGGCGGTTGAAGTTGGAATGATCCTGGCCTTCATATTCTTTTTGTACCGTGTGGGCACGGGGATTGCTGGAATGGAATTCGGAAAAATCAATAGGGCAGGGATTCATAGCCCGCTTTACTGTCACGTGTTCCCAAGCCTTGGCGATTTCCTGATCAAGAATTTGTTTTGTCATGGTCTATCTTCCTTTCGTTTTAATATCCTATGTTTTTACTATGATTAATTTAGCTGAAAAAAATAAAGTATCCGCTGTTCATTTCACATCCTTTCAAACAAAAAAGCTTTCGCCCCATCTTGGGACGAAAGCTCAATTTCGTGATACCACCCAGGTTCGTCTGCCCGTTGCCGGACAGGCCTCTATAGCAGGACCAGCATCCTGCCGGCAGGGTAACGGCTGCCAACCGGAAGGTCTACTAAATAGGTTCGACCTTGCCTGCTCAGAAAGGCACTTCACCATCCATAGTCGTCCCCGCTTTCACTGTCCGGGTTCGCTGTCCGCATTCTGCATGGCTACTCTTTTTCGTCATCGCAATTCCTATGAAATTGGTATTATTTTAACGCCGAAATAATAGTATGTCAATAGGAATTAAAAAAGAAAATAAAAAAGACTTGTTACACTTGGGTTAGTGAAAAGTGAAGAGTGAAGAGCGAAAAGCAGCCCCGCTGGACGGCCCCACACCGTGCCGGCGCTGCCAGGAGGTCTGTCGCCCCCGTAGGGATCTTGTCATCCCCGTAGGGGAGGAGGACCGTCTGCAAAAACAAGTTAGTTCAAGGCAGATGGTGGTGGGGCTGGGCGGAGCCCTTTACAAAGCTGGCGAGGGGGCAGTGCTGCGCACGCCTTTTCACTCTTCACTTTCCAAGCTTTTACACCCTGTACACATCCGGCCGTCTGTCTTTAAAGGACGGCAGTTTTTTCCGAACTTCACTGATCCGATCCGTATCCACAAATACAGGGATCAAATCTTCCCGTTCGTTACCACAGGAAATGGATACACCCATTGGATCCACCGCGACAGATTCGCCCAGATAGGTATCCCCACATTGGTCACAGGCCAATACAAACACCGTATTTTCGATGGCTCTTGCTGTGATCAGAGTTCTAAAATGCAGGCTCTTTAAATCTCCCTTCACCCAGGCCGTGGGCATGATGAGGATGTCAGCCCCTTTGGCCGTCTGATCCCGGGCTACTTCCGGGAACCGGACTTCATAGCACACAAACATGCCGATGCGGCCAAAAGGCGTATCGATAGGATCGAATAACGTATCGCCAGGTTTGACACGCAAGGGTTCCGTGCCACCAAAAGCATCATACAAGTGGGTTTTACGATATACGCCTGCAATGTCGCCCTTATCATTCAGCATCACCGTAGCATTATAGCTGCGATGATCTTTCGGGTCTTCAGAGGCTTCCTGCATACCAAAGACCATCCAAAGCTTATTATCTTGTGCCAGCTGCTGCATGCCCTGTACAAAAGATCCATCCAAAGGCTGTGCCGTCTTCCAAATAATTTCCAAAGGCGTTCCTTGAGGATAATGGCTCATAAAGGTTTCCGGAAAAACCATAAAGTCCGGGCGGAACCGTTTTACAGCCTCTTCTACTGCAGCTTTTGCCTTAGCCAGATTATCTTTAGGATCCGGCAGCGATTGCAGCTGAGCCATGACAAATGTACTTTTCATCAATGGTTACCCCCTTTTATACGATAGAATCTTTAATTTCTATTGTACTAGAAAACAATACTTTTTTCTTCTGTCTAAGCATCTGTGTAAGCATTTTAAAGAAAATAGATGAAAACGGGCAATTGCAATTGCAACTAGCCCGTTTTCTTATTTCTATCTACTTACTTTTGAAACGCATCCCAGGCAAATTGTGCCATGACTTGAGCGCCGGCAAATATGCCTTTTTCGTCAAACACGATGCCACTGTTATGCAGTGCACGATGGGTTCTCTCATCATCATTACCCGTTCCAATCCGGAACAGAGCACCGGGCATAAGAGACAGGTATTCAGCAAAATCTTCTGATCCCATGGAAGCAGAGGCTAATTGAACAATAGAATCTGTACCAATTGTTTCGGAAGCAGCTTTCTCGATGCTGTCTACAATTGCATCATTATTGACTACCGGTGGGGTTCCTTTCTTGTATTCCACAATACATTCGCCGCCAAAGCCGGCTGCGATGCTGGGCAACAGGGTTTCCAATCTCTGCTGTACTAATTCCCGTACTGCAGGAGACAGAGTCCGTACCGTACCTTCCATGATTACCTGGTCAGGAATTACGTTTCCGGCAGTTCCCCCTTGAATTTTGCCGATGGTAACTACAGCAGAATCCAAAGGAGCAATATTCCGGGATACAATGCTCTGCAAAGCTGTAAGGATATATCCCGTAATGCAGACAGGATCTACGGACTTATGTGGGTGAGCTCCATGACCGCCCTTGCCTTTTACGGTCAGGGTCAGTCTGTCGCTGGCCGCCATAAAGAAACCTTTTTTCACGCCGATACTTCCGGCAGGTACTTCCGGCCAGGTATGCAGGCCCACAATGAATTCCGGTTTATATTTATCGAACACGCCGGATTTAATGATGGATTGAGAACCATGCAGGCTTTCTTCCCCGGGTTGGAAAATAATTAAAATCAAGCCATCAATATCTGCTTCAGCCGCCTTTAACATCTTAGCTGCATATAACATAGCTGTTGTGTGCAAATCATGGCCACAGCAATGGCCTTTTCCAGACTCTACAGAGTGGAACGAAAGGCCAGAGGCTTCTGTGATAGGCAGTGCATCTATATCAGCCCGTAAGGCAATTACCTTATCAGACTTGCCTTGGCCAATAAGAGCAATGACACCGGTTTCCAGCTCAACATCAGCCAGTCGGATTCCCCATTCGGTCAGCTGCTTTTTAATTTTTTTTGTTGTTTCATATTCCTGCATACTCAGTTCAGGATGAGCATGCATATCCCGACGAAAAGTAATGGCATTTCGTTTATCTGCATCACTTAACAGAAACTGTTTCATGCTTTCGCCGTGCCTTTCACTCTAAAGAATAAGATACCGGACAATACGAATCCTACCAAAGAAACAGCTACAATCCCCATATACGTCATTGGGTTAGAGAGGAATAACATGGGCCCCATTGTCGTATTGGGCAACTGGTAGAACGAACCTAAGGTACTGGAACCGGAAATACTTTCACTGGTCATTGTATCACCATCCGGGTCAAGGACTTTGATCAGCAGCAGGCCCGTAGCCAGAGTACCAGTACATTGACCATAAATCCCCATTGCTTCTTCAAACCAGTAATCCCCATACCATTTCTTGGACAGATAGATAGAGAAAAACGCAGTCAGAAGAGTCAGGATAATAGTAGAAACCAGGATGGGCACAGCATAAGCCATAAGTACGCTGATGCGAATGGTAGCTACAGCAACAACAATCATGTATTCCAAAGCCAGGCCGGAAATCCGTTTCATAGAAGCGCGGTCGATGTATTGACCATATTTCGTCTTGCTCAGCAAAGGCCCAATTATGGCACCCATCAGCAGGCACATGGTATATAGGGGAATCCGTTTCCAGAACGGAATGATGGCAATAAGGCCAATCCGGGTTAAATAGGAGATAGCGATGATACCGCCTACAATCATGAATTGGAAAGCAAAGGGATCAAGAGCAGAAGGGCTGCACACTGCCTTAGCCATGGCAGGCCGAGCTTCTTTAGCAATCAAGCCACCGCTAGTAGTCAGTTTTTCAATATCTTCCTTTGTAACTTTATGGGTAGTCCAGCCTTTAGCAGCTCCGTAGTTGATGAGAAACATACCGCCGATAACAGCGGTGAACATACCAATAGTAGCATACGTCATAGCGATGCCCAGAGCATCCTGAATGCCTTCAGAGCCGAAGGATGCACCAATGATACCTGCAGAGCCGTGGCCGCCGTAAAACCCGGTTACAGGCAGGAGGCCCAGCCACATAGGCAGGTCGGACATAAAGATGGATAATACAGCAATAATTGCCAACCCAACCAAAACCTGCATCATATGCATGGAACCGGCAATGACCGTAGTGGACAGGATGTTTCGCCCTAATTTCCCTACAGAGTTTCCTAAGAAAGAGGTAGAGAAGATAAAGCAGAAAGCAAAATTTATCCACTGCCCAATCCCCTTGCTGAAGGAAATATGAATAGGACTTACCTGGCCTAGGACCTGAGGTCCAAGCAGCAGGCCCAGCATCCCGGCAATCAGAGAAGCAGGGATAAAATATTTTCTAAAAAACGCTAACTTTTCACGAATAGCAAAGCCTGCCAACAGCAGTACGCTCACAGTACCGATATCAATGGCAACATCCGTCAAGTTCATAATAAAGCTCCTCCTTCATTAACAAACGGAAGGTATTATTTATAGTAATGTTCCACAAATTGCATAATCCGGTCAACACACTTATTGACGATTTTTTCGCCCTTTTCCGCAGTGGCTACGGTTGCATCGCCAACAGTGCCATTATAGGTTTTGTCTGTGAATTTACCTAAAGTAATAATATCGCTGAAGGACAGGTCCGTATGGGGATCTACGCAGGTATAGCCATCTTTATCTACCAGTTCAGGGAACAGGTACAGCATTACAGAAGTGCCACATTCGCTAGCGTGGCCATTGCACATATATCCTTCATAGTCGCAGATACCTTTGTTATGAACCGTAGCAAAACGCCACCAGTCAACCTGAGCCATCTTGAAATCGTAGGTTTCCATATATTTCTTAGACAGGTAATTTACTGTATCTACGTTGCCGGCATGACCAGTCGCGAATAAAATCTTTTTAGCACCATCTTTCAGCAGCTTGCCCAGAACGAAATCCAAATATTGTTCCAGAATAATCCGGGGCATAGCAAAGGTGCAGGGGAAGGATGCCAAGGCAGAAGATTCACCGCATTCAATCGTCGGAGCAATAACTGCGTCCGTCCGTTCAGCAACCAATTCAGAAATCCGTTTTGCCACAATCAGATCCGTACCCATGGGCAGATGGGGGCCATAGACTTCGCAGGCTCCTGTAGGAATGATAACCAGCGGGTTTTTGCTCATTCTCTCCAAATATTGTTTACCCGGCATCTTTCTGATATAATTTTGCATGATTCATGTCCTCCTCTTCAAAACATTCATGTTTTTACACTCATTTTCTATGAACCACTTCATTTATCCTTACTATATCATTAGGATTTTTAATATTAAATAAATTTGCTTACAATGCATCGAACAATGCAAATTGCGGATTAATTTATTGGAGGTTGCTATGGAAATAACCTATATCCAAAGTTTTATTGCCCTGGCTGAATCTCTGAACTTTCATAAAGCGGCAGAGAGAGAACATACCAGCCAGTCCACCCTTAGCCGTCGCATTCAGGCTTTAGAGCGGGAAATAGGAGTTCCCCTGCTGGAACGTGATAGCAGGAATGTACAGCTTACACAGGCAGGTAAAGAATTTTATTTTCAAACCGTAAAATTAGCAGAGCAATATCGCTTGGCGATAGAAGCCACAAAGAAAGCCTCGTCTGGATATTCTCGTCGCCTACGGATAGGTATAGGTTATTATGAACATTTTTTCTTAATGCCTTTTATTGGCACTTTTGCTCAGCAATACCCCAATGTAAAGCTACGGGTATACCAATTTATCTATGAGAAACTCATGGAACATTTCCTTCATGGCAATCTGGACATCATCCTGACTTCGGATCAATTCATGTCCACCGCTATGGAAAATATGATAGAAAAAGAATTAATCTGGGATAAAGAATGGCTGTTGGCAGTATGTCGCAAAAGTACGCTAGCCAAATATCCTATTATCAACCGCCGCCAACTAAGCAATACAACTGTAATATCCATGTATAATGGCAGCGCCCAGATGATTCGCAAAATCTACCACAATCAAGATTTTGTAGAACCATTCCGTTCCGTCATTCAGGTAAACTCCTATGAGGCAAAGTTAACTTTGGTTAATGCAGATTTAGGTATTGGCTTCGTTCCTTCTTTTATTAAAACAGACAGCTATCCAGAGGTTTTGCTGAAAAAACTTACTCCGCCTTATCAGCCCAGAAAATTCTATATTCTTTGCCATCCTTCAACCTGCGATACTGCAGTTAAGACATTTATAGAGCTGTGCAAAGAATCCTGTAAAACGCTAGCTGAAAATCTATAGATTTAGCACAAACAGCAAAATATCTCTGAGATTTTTCTTTAAATCCCAGAGATTTTTTGCCGTTTGTACTTTACGTACTTTGCCGACAAAAACAAGCCGGTTGCACAACCTTATGCAACCGGCTTGTTTATATTATTCTTATTTTACTCTTAGTTGTTCAATCTTATCCCAGTCAAGCTCGATACCCAAGCCATCCCCTTCCGGCACTTGGAAGTTCATTTGTGCATCCGTAGCGAAGGGTTGTTTTGTAATCCCGGTCTTCAGTTCATTGGGATTTTCTTCAGATTCGATGTACCAGGTATTTCCAAAGGATGCTGCCAATTGCAGGCTGGCTGCAAAATGGACGGCAGAACCGAAAGAATGAAGGGAAATGGGTTTAAAGGCAGCCTGAGCCAGGGCCCCGATCTTCTTCAGTTCACTGATACCGCCACCCCAGCCAATATCCGGTTGGACGATATTCACACATTCATTCCGAATCATTTTGGCAAAGTTATGGCAGCCTTGTTCCGTTTCAAAGCCCATGAGCTGAATATCTGGCAGAGCAGCCAGTTTCCGGCAGCCTTCTTCGTCTTCAAAAGGAATGGGTTCTTCCAAGCAGTCGAGACCGGCTGCACGGAAGTCATTTAGAGCGGCCAGTACCTGGTTGGATGTCCAGGCTGCGTTAATGTCTGCAGCCAGGAACTTCCCCTTACCCAAGGCTTCCCGGGCAATATGGATCCGTTCCATATCCTGCTCTACGCTTACGGGGAAATCCTTATTGGCCATGTAGCGGATAGCGTTTAATGGCATATCCGGATTGCGCCCAATCTTAATCTTGATGGCCTGATAGCCTTTCTTTACATAGCTTTCCATTTCAGCCCGGAAGCCGTCTTCACCTTTTTCCGGTGCGTAAAACCCGCCGCTGGCATAGGCAGGAATTTTATCCAGGTGTTTTCCTAACAGGACGGAAATTGGTCTATGGACCGCTTTTCCCAACAGATCCCACAGGGCAATGTCTATGCCGCTGATGCAGGCCATAACCACACCCCGGCGGCCATTAGCTATAGTACGCCAGTACAGGGTCTGCCAGATTGCTTCAATATTTTCCGGATTCTGACCGATGATATGAGGAGCCAGTTGTTCTTCAATAATGGCTTTCCCCACAGCCAACGGGCTGCCATAGCAGAAAGCTTCTCCGATACCGTACAGTCCTGCATCCGTCTGGACTTTCACTAATAAAGCTTGCCGTTTTGTATTGGGAGAAAGAGCATCACTCATCAACGGACAAGCCCATTTCAACAGAATAGGCTCTACAGCAGTAATTTTCATGTTTTAATCCCCTTTCTCCTTATCTTTTACAGGATCAAATTAAGCCAATCACATTCAAAGCAAACAGCAGCAGGAAACCGATAATACCTGCTAAAGAGGTCAGTGTAGTTACGTATTTCAGATATTGGTTCGGTTTCAGATGGAACATTTCGCAGCACATCCACATACCAGAATCATTGATATGGCCAAACATCAGGGAGCCCATGCCGATGGACAGAGCCGTAGCAATAGGAGACAGATGCATAGAGCTCATAAGAGGCTGGCAGATGCCGGCAGCCGTCATGGTAGCCGTAGCCATGGAACCGCAGGCTGCTCTCATAATAGCGGAAATTGCAAAGGGAATCAAGATCATAGGAATCCCGCTAGCCACAACAGTGCTGGCGATTTGTTTTACAGCAGGATTGCTGGCCAGGACGATACTGAAAGCGCCACCCATACCAGTGATCATAATAACCATACCGGCAACTTTGATACCTCTTTCAACCCAGTTGCCAAAGCCCAGTTCTAACAGCGTAGGATTATCAGTAATAGCGGATCCGGAAGCTTTAGCAGATTTTACCATGGCCGCTTTTCTGGAATAGCAGGTCAACAGGATGATGATGACGCCTACCAACATGGCCACAATCTTATCACCCAGCAGGTTCGTCAGGAGAATCAGCGGAGAACCTTTCGGTAACATCATTTTGCCCAAAGAACCAACCGTAATGAGCAGGGCAGGAACAATCAGCGGCAGGAAAGCAGACAGCGTTCCCAAAGGATGTTCATCCTGAATCAGCAGTTCATCTACGCTGGCATCCGGAGCTGCTTCCGCTACATCTGTGACGAATTCAGGTTTTGCTTCAATAAACGGGGTCTTGCGCATGTGATTAATGGTCAGGGCATACGTAATCATCAACGTAGCAAAGCAGACCAGCAGACTCCAGAAAATCACCATACCTACATCAGCACCTAAGATGATGCATACAGCCAGAATCCCTGCAGAGGGAGGAACCACACCATGAGTCAGCCACACACCGATGATAGTGTACGGGGTAATGACGCCCATGCTGATTCTCTTTCTCTTACCAATACGGGCTGCAATAGGAGCCGTCAGCAACTGGCTTACGTCACCGAATACGGAAATAGACAGCAGGAAGGCTGTCAGGGCAGGAGCCAGTTCCAGCCGTTTACCTTTAAATTTGCGGATGAAGAAGTTCGTGATTGCTGTAGCGGCACCGGAGTCCTGAACCCCCATAGCCAGCACAGCACCCAGGATTACCACCATGCCGATATTGCCAACGGTTTTACCAAAGGCTCCATTAACGGTGGACAGAGCCTTGGACAAATCAGCTCCGAAGAGCATGGACAGGCCTACAGCCACCACAAAAAGACACATAAAGCTGTTAATCTTCAGCTTTAAATTCATAAAGATAAGTAGGAATACAGAAATCAATAGGACCGCAAGAAACATCATTGGACTCATAAATAATTACCTCCTTTAAAAATTACCCGGTGCAAGTCTTGGCCAGGCTTTTGTTGCATTTTTCTGTCAGTTTTAGTATACTCGAGTAAATATTAGAAGTAAATTTAATCATTTCCATGTTGAGTATTAGCATATCTAATATATAAGGGAGGCTTCCATCATGGATGACCACTATATTAATTATTTTATGGAGATTGCCCGAAGGAAGAATCTTTCTAAAGCCGCAACGTATCTGTTTGTTACTCAGTCCTCCCTGAGCCAGTTTCTAAACAAGGAAGAGCATGACCTGGGCGTCAAACTGTTTATCCGGGATAAAAAAGGGTTGAAGCTGACGTATGCCGGAGAACTGTATAAAAAAGCCTGCGAGGAAATGCTGGAATCCAAGAACCGCCTTTATCACGCCCTGGCCGATATAGAAGAATCAAAAACAGGCGTTACGAAAATAGGGATCACGCCTCAGTGGGGCGGTATGACTTTTGCCAAGATCCTGCCGGAATTCCAGAAAGCCTATCCTCAGGCTTCACTAAAACTATACGAAAATACGGCACGACCCCTGATGGAAGCGATTTCCGATAATTCCATCGATCTGGCCCTCATTGCTTTAAACGATGAAGAGCCCTATGAATTCCCCCATATCTCCGTTCGCCAGGAAGAACTATTCTTAGCCGTGCCGAGGACTTTTGTGCAGCCGGAGGATGTGCCAAAAGAAGCGGAAGAAACCGTCCCCACCATCAACTTGGACCGCTTCCATCATTGTCCTTTCATTATATCCAGAGAGCGTACCGTCATCCGTGATATTACAAATGATATGTTCAGAACGGCTGGCTTTATTCCCAAAATCAGCTGTGAAATTAACAATCACCTGGCCTCCTTAGAAATGGTTTCCAGTGGCCTTGGCATTACCATTGTTCCCAAATGCTATATGCTGCCCTATGACAATATCCAATACTTCTCCATTGCCCCACATTGGTATTGGAACATCTCTATTGTTAAGCGCAGAAGTTATACCCTAAGCCAGTCCGATCAGTTTTTGATTAATTTGTTGAAGAAACATTACCAGGATAATTAAGAAGGATAAAAAGCACATACGGCAAAATATCTCTGAGATTTTTTCTTCAAATCCCAGAGATATTTTGCCGTTTATGTTGTACGTAGTTTGCCAACAAAAATCGAAGGAGCTGTAGAAAAATGATTTTCACAGCTCCTTTTACATTCAATATTCTTCTTCCGCTATACAATACTTCTTCAAGGCATCCTTATTAAACGTGAAGCCGCTGCCGATTCTGTCCGGCACCAGCATCTTGCCGTCATTGATGACGACTTTCTCGTTAAACAGTTCTTCCAGCCAGTCTATATGTTCGACCCATACCTTGCCGCTGTAGGCAGCTGCCAGGGGCAGGTGCAGTTCCATGACAAAATGAGGGGCCACCATCAGGTGTTTTTCCCGGGCCCGGTCCAGGACCTTCAGGAACGGCGTAATGCCGCCAATCCTGGGTGCATCGGGCATAATCAGGTTGACAGCCGATTCATCCACATAGCGCAATACATCGGCCACGCTGCTAAGCATCTCCCCGGTCCCGATGGGGATCCGCAGGGCATTCGTCAGATACTTATGTCCTTCCAGATCCAGGGCGTTCAAGGGCTCTTCCAACCAGGTCAGGTTACAGTCTTCTATAGCCTTGCCCACCCGCAGGGCCGTTTCCAAATCCCATTGCTGGTTTGCGTCGATCATGATGGGAACATTAGGTCCCAGGGCTTCCCTCAGCTTATG
Organism: uncultured Acidaminococcus sp.; assembly: GCA_900314165.1. The sequence continues at coordinate 8,462 of OMUE01000068.1, read as the reverse complement.
TACCCGGTAAATATCCTGCTCTGCATCAGGCTGGCCCACCTTCAGCTTAATGCCGCCCATTCCGGCAGCCAGTAGTTCCCTGGCTTTGGCAATGACCTGCTCTATGGAAAAGGTCAGGTAGCCCGCCGTGGTATTATAACAGCCTATCCCGGATTTATAGCTGCCCAGCAATTGGGCCAGCGGCAATTGAGCCCGCTTTGCCTTCATATCCCATAGGGCTATATCAAAAGCCGCAATGGTCTGGTTAATGAGGCCATTTTCCCCCAGAGTATTGCCAGCCCAATGCAGCTTATCCCACAAATACGAAATATTGTTAGGATCTTCTCCTAAAAGAGAAGGAGCAAATTCTTTCGCCAGTTCATACTGGGACCGTCCACCGGCCCGGAGCGCATAGGTATACCCTTCCCCTTTATACCCTGCCTGGGAAAAAATTTTCACGCACGTCATGAATACACCCTTAAGGGCCTTCTGCTTCCCCTGCAGTACCTTTGCATCCGCCAGGGAATGTGTCAAAGGCACATCAAGGTAAGACACATGAATGTTCGTAATCCTATCGCCCATATAGCTGTTTTCCCCCATGAAGTATCTCCTTTATTCTTTATTCCAGCTCAGTCAAAATACCCCTTATAGCACACTCCGTTCCTATCCACCACCTGTTTTCCTCTGGTAAACAGGCCTTTGACAGTAAAGTCCGGATCCAGCAGCAGGATATCCGCATCCTTGCCGGCAACAAGGCGGCCTTTCCGGGGCAGCTTCAGGGCTTTGGCCACATTAGAGGTAAAGAAGGACAGCGCCGTGGACAGGTCCAGTTTTTCTTCCGTTACCAGGTGCTTCAGCACTTCCAGCAGGCTTTTTTCCGTACCCACACCCATGCCGATCAGGTTATTGTGGGCGTCCCACCGGGGCATACTGCCATTGGCATCGCTGCTGACCGTAATCTGCTCCGCCGGCACTTCTGCCAGCACGTCCCCGATGACCTTGCCTTTTTCCGTAGCCCCGGATCCGGACGTAAAGTCGATCATGCCTCCCAGGGCCGCAAAATGGACGGCGTCTTCCAGATTATTGGCCACATGGGTGGGCCGGAAATGGAAGATGGGGAACACGGTATTTTCCACAATATGGATAATGGTCTTCAGGCCTTCAGGGGCCTTGCCCAGATGCATGTGGACCTCGCCTACCTTGCCGGAAATCAGGGCACTGTTCCGGACCTGGGCCGCCAGCTGCAGGATTTCCTGTTCCGTTGGGAAATAGCAGCGGTGGTCGGAAATCGCCAGTTTCACCCCCAGCATTTCATCAAACAACAAAATATCCCGTCCTACGGAACCCGTAATGGTAGGAGACGGATAGGCGTAAGAACCGGTCAGGCAGTAGGCCGTAACGCCGTCGGCATTCAGCTGTTTTGTGTAAGTCAGCAGATTTTCCACGTTCTTTGTGCCTGCGTTGGTCCCCATCAGGCCTACTACCGTGGTCACGCCGCAGGAAAAGATTTCCCGGGCTGTGAGAGCCGGAATGATGCTACGGAAGCCGTCTTCGCCGCCACCGCCCAGCACGTGGACATGCTGGTCCATAATGCCCGGCACTGCCAAAAGGCCGGCAGCATCCACCGGTTCCACCGGCAAGATCCCTCTCAGCCCATCGAAACTGCCACAGTCTCCAATAGCTGTAATCGTATTCCCGGTTATAAGCAGGTCCTTTTTCCCCATGGGCTCCGGACTATAGACTTCTGCATTGCGAATCAGATACATGGTTGACTTTCCCTCCTATTTCTTCTCATTCACTGCTATAATGATATCATAAGTTTTCTAAAGAAATACACATACAGAGGGGGTAATCTTTTGAGTACGGTACAGCAATTAGTAGAACAGTTTTATCCTCATGCCGTGGAAATCCGGCGGCAGATCCACCAGAATCCGGAGCTGGGGTATGAAGAAGTGCAGACTACGGCACTTATTAAAAAGGAACTGGCCAGTTACGGCATAGAGGTCCAGGAACTGCCGAAGCTGAAAACCGGCTGCACGGCCATTATCCGGGGCGGCCAGCCGGGCAAGACCGTAGGACTCCGGGAGGACATCGACGCCCTGCCGCTGACGGAGATCACCGGACTGCCCTTTGCCAGCACCAACGGCTGCGCCCACGCCTGTGGCCACGACATGCATACCTCTACGCTGCTGCTGACGGCCAGAGTGCTGCAGGAAATGCGGGATCAGTTGAAGGGCAACGTGCGGTTGTTTTTCCAGCCGGCAGAAGAAAAAAGCGACGGTTCCAAGGTCGCCCTGGAAGCCGGCATGGCCGAGGTAGAGCCTAAGGCAGAAGCAGCTATCGGCCTCCACTGCTCCCCGGAATTCGATACAGGCACCATCGGCATCCTGAAAGGACCGGTAAACGCCTCTTCCGATAAGATCATCATCGACGTCATCGGCAAGGCCGGCCACGGAGCCCATCCGGAACGGTTTGTGGATCCCATTGTGACGGCAGCCTATCTCATCACCCAGCTGCAGACCATCATTTCCCGGGAAAACTTCCCGCTGCGGCCTGCGGTATTGACCTTCGGTTCCATCCACGGAGGCACGGTCATGAACGCCGTCCCCGCCTCCGTCCACCTGGAAGGCACCCTGCGGGCTACGAATCAGGACAGCCGGCTGAAGATGATTGAGGCCATCCACCGCATCGCGAAAAACTGCTGCGAAGCCATGCGCTGCACGGCCAAAGTAGAAGCCTCTGCCGAAAACGGTGTACCCGTCATGGTCAACGACGGCGACCTCATTGACCGGATCAAGGCTGCTGCCAGCGAAACTATCGGTGCTGACAAAGTCATCCCCATTGCCCTGCCTTCCATGGGCGGCGAAGATTTCTCCCGGTTCGGAGATTATTTCCCTGTGGCCCAGTTCCGCCTGGGCACGGGCAACGATACGAATCCCAAGACCCGCATGGGCATCCACAACCCGGCCAACGTATTTGACGAAAGAGCCCTCATGACCGGCGCCGCCGTCATGGCCCAGTTCGTGCTGGATTATTTGAAATAAACACAAGAGGCTGTGAAATCACAGCCGTCCATTATCTTCGTCCGTAATGCTTTTGCCGAAAAAGCCCAGGAACGTCCGCAGTTCCCAACCCTTGGACTCCCAGAATTTCCGGCCTGTTGCATTAGAATTCAGCACATTCAGAGACACTCTGGTAATGCCCTCTTTACGCAGAGCCTGGACCACTGCAGCTACCAGCTGGCTGCCGATGCCCCGGCCCCGGTATTCCGGCAACACCACCGTATGATAGATATAGCCCCTGCGGCCGTCCTGGCCGCACATAATGCCTCCTACCAGCTGCCCATCTTCCCAGGCTGTAAAATTCGTGTCTGGATTCCGTGCCAGGAACCGGGCAATCCCTTCCCGGGAATCATCGATTTTCCGCAGCCCCATGCCGGGTGTATGCTGCCAGATCTCCACCAGTTTGTCGTAATCATCCATGGTCATAATCCGGATCATAATCGTTTCCCCCTCATTTCCTATTTCCCTCAGTATAATACATTTTAAAAGATGAGTATAGAAAACCGTTATTAACTTTCATAGTAAACATTTGCACTTAAATTCGTAACCGTAGGGGCTTATCGTGAGATGCGCCCACCAAGAATTTCTTTTTCGAACAGCTTTGGTGGGCTTATCTTACGATAAGCCCCTACGGTAGTATTCCAAATGTAAGGTAGAAAATGAGAATTACTTATAATCTCTATACTAACCATTAACATTGGTTTTCTCTCCGTATATCTTACAGTTTCTTTCTCTTATTGTTCTACATCCGTGCAAAAACAATTAATTAATTCCATTATCCCGTGATTCCATCAGTTTTTTTAGACAAATTCTCTTTAATAGCCGATGGTTTCTTTTGACCCCTAAATCTTGTATACTGTATAATTTATGTGAAATCATAGATTCTGAAAGGGGTTATCGTTATGTCCATCGAACTCATCAAAGGCGTTATGACCATCAAAGCCAGCGCCATCTGTACTACGGCTCTGGCAGCTGTCATGCTGCTGATCGGCTATTGGTTGAAGGGAAAGATTGCTGCTTTACAAAAGTATTGTATCCCGGCACCTGTGGTCGGCGGCTTCCTGTTTATGTTCGTCACGTTTATCGGCCACCAGACAGGTGCTTTTGCCTTTAAATTTGACACCTATTACCAGAGCCCGTTCATGCTGGCCTTCTTCACCACGGTCGGCCTGGGCGCCAGCGTGTCCCTGCTGAAAAAAGGCGGCACTCTGCTGATCATTTACTGGCTTGTTGCCGGCATCATCTCCATCTGCCAGAACACCATCGGTATTGCCATCAGCAAGATTACCGGGCTGGAAGCCCCCTACGCCTTGCTGGCTTCCGCCATTTCCATGATCGGTGGCCACGGTGCTGCCGGTGCCTATGGGAAGACCTTCGTAGATATGGGCTACCCTGCAGGTATGGAAGTCGGTGCCGCTGCCGCTACCTTCGGCCTGATTTCCGCCGTATTGGTTGGTGGTCCTCTGGCCCGTGTCCTCATTGAAAAATATGACCTGAAACCCGATGACTCCGAAAACTTCGATACGGATGTAACGAATGTGAACGCTGCCGACGGTGCCAAGCTGTCCGGTCTGGACATTACGAAGAACGTGACGGCCATCCTGGTGTGCATGGCCATTGGTTCTGTAGTATCCGGCTGGATTGGCAAGCTCATCGGCATGGACTTCCCGACCTATGTAGGTGCTATGTTCATCGCCGTCATCCTGCGTAACCTGAATGAAAGTGCCCATTTCTACAACTTCAGTTTCTCCCTGGTAGATTCTATCGGCGATGTCATGTTGAACCTGTACCTGGCTATCGCCCTCATGACCCTGCGTCTGTGGGAACTGAGCGGCCTGCTGGGCAATGTGGTCCTAGTCGTAGCAGCTCAGGTTGCTTTCATGGTTGCCGCCTGCTACTTCGTGGTGTTCCGGATCCTGGGCAAGAACTACGATGCCGCTGTCATGTGCGCCGGCCTGTGTGGTCACGGCCTGGGTGCTACGCCCTCTGCCATCGTGAATATGACGGCTGTAAAGGATAAATATGGCATGAGCCGCAAAGCCTTCATGATCGTCCCCATCGTAGGTGCCTTCCTGGTAGACGTAATTTACCAGCCTCAGACCATCGCCTTTATCAAGTTTTTCGTAAAAGCTGTGAAATAAACAGTAGAAACAAAAACATCGTACCCTCCCTGTGAAGGTACGATGTTTTTTTACTCTCATAAAAACTTTTCAAAGAACCGCGTCGCCGCCGTAATCCGCTGCTTGGCGCCGTCTATGTGGGCAATGCCAGGGATCACCTCCAGATTCACGGAGTGTACGCCGTTGTCCTGGAAATTCTTCTGCAGATTGTGCAGCCGTTCCACCCGGTTGTTCCCATAAGGAGATTCCCCAATAAATTTCGTATCCTTCTCCCCAATGAGCAGGAGCATGGGCACTTCCCGGAAGGCCTCCAGGTCAAAATCCTTTTCGAAATACGCTTTGAAATCCCGGACGCCCCAGGAATAGTCCTCCTCAAAATTTATGTATGTAGGATTACCAGGCGCACCGATGGTGACAGCCTTTACCCGATCCGGATGCGCCATAGTAAACCGTTCTGCGAACTGGCCACCGGCAGAATGGCCGAACAGGAAGAACTTGTCCGTTGCCACACCGGGATACCGGACCTTCATGTCTTCGATCTCGGACAGCAGGACCTGATCATAGCGGATTCCCCGGTCAGAAACCAGTTTGTAAGAGTTCAAATCTTCATGTTCTACCAGGCCTGCCGGGAACATAGGAGCCAGGATGGCCACATGGTTCTGAGCAGCCCATTTCCGGGCCGCATTCACGTTGTATTCCGTAGCACAGCCCGTGCCATGAATAATGACCATAAGCTGATAATGAGGGTCCTTCTCCTCCACATACGATTCCGGCACATAGGCCCAGTAGCAGAACCGTGGATCGCTGGGGCAGGACCACAGCATATGGAGGTAGGCATTGCCGTACAGATTCTTCTTGATTTCGTCCGTCAGAGCTTTTGAGTCTTGAGTAGTCATTTCGTTTTTCTCCTTGGTATGCGGTAAGCAAAAAATCCATTCTCATAGCCTTGAAGATTGGATTACATATAAATTTGTTAAAGTATATCACAAAAAACGGATTTACGGAAAATTGTCAAAAAGGCTCGCAAAAATAGGTGCATCTTGCATAAGAAGTTGATTTATGGTACATTTTAATCGGAATAAATTTTGTAACTTTTATCCGACTAAAATTATTTCGACTAAAAGACAGGGAGGAAGCACTATGACATTTATCGGACGGGAACAGGAAACCCGGATGCTTCAGAGCGTCTTACATAATGACAAACAGGAAAACATCCTGATTTACGGCCGTCGGCGGGTGGGGAAAAGCGAACTGATCAAGCATACTCTTTCCCGGGAAACCCTCCCATTTCTTTATTATGAATGTAAGCAGACTTCTGAACTGAATAACGTAAATAGCCTGGCAGCCTTGCTGGCAGAACGGGACCACCTGCCACCTTTAGCTTTTGCATCCTTGGAGGAATTGCTCACGTTCTTTTTCAGGCAGGCCGAACAAAAGCCGCAAATCCTTGTGTTAGACGAGTATCCGTATCTGCGGGAAACTGTCAAAGGACTGGACAGCATCCTGCAGACTCTGATTGATACTTACGGGAATCATTCCAAACTGAAGTTGATTCTCTGTGGTTCCTATATAGACACGATGAAGAACCTCGTACTGGCCCACAATCCCCTCTATGGCAGGATTACGAAGGTCATCAACCTGAAACCCATGGATTATTTTGAGTCTTCCCTGTTCTATCCCGCTTTCTCTACTGAAGACAAAGTCCGGCTTTACAGCGTCTTCGGCGGCATACCTTATTATAACAAGCTTGTTGACGAGCATCTGACGGTGGCAGAAAACATCCGGATCCTGCTCTCTGCTCCCGGAGCCCGTCTGGAAAACGAAGTGGCCATGTATCTTCATGCAGAACTGGCCAAGCTGAATAATGCCAACGAAGTGTTTGACACTCTGGCCAAAGGCAATGGCCATTTCAGCGACCTGTTGAGCCAATCCCATATCAGCAGCAGTCCTACCCTGACAGATATCCTGAAGCGGCTCATGCAAATGGAATTGGTAAAGAAGACGGCTCCCATTAATGATGAAAATAACCGCAAGCGGGCAACTTATGGAATTGCCGATAATCTGGCCTTATTTTATTTCCGTTACCTGTACCGGTTTAGTTCCCAGCGGAATCTTATGGACCCGGATACTTTTTATGAAAGGTATATCCAAAAGGATTTTGAACAAAGTTATGTGCCCAATCGGTTCGAGCAAATCTGCGCCCAATACCTAATCAGGAAAAACAGGGCCGGCAAAATAGATCCTCCTTTCGAAAAGATTGGCAAGTATTACTATGATCTGCCTAAAGAACATAAGAACGGAGAATTCGATATTGTAACGCTGGACGAAAAAGGCTACATTTTCTACGAAGCTAAGTTCCGCAACACGCCCATGACCCAGGCCATGGTGGACCAGGAAATCAGCCAGGTCCGCCAGGCAGGTCTCCCCTGCTACCGCTTTGGTTTCTTTTCTAAGGCAGGCTTCACTGCGCAAAAGGACGGACAAATGGATTTTTACACGTTGGAAGATCTCTATGAGAATTTGAACTAATCTCCTATGTAGAATAGTATTGCTGTAAAAAAGAGCGAAAAGGACCGCACTGCGGACTCCTTTTCGCTCTTTACTCTTCTCTCTTCGTTTTTTATTTTTCCCTTACTTCTTTCCCGGAAATATGCTCCGGTACCAGTTCCAGGATGTAAATCCGGCCACGGGCACTCTTGACGGCCTCCTCCACACTGACCTCTGGCGGAAAATATTTTTCTCCAATCTTTGTCAGCATGGCCTCAGCCCGTTCTTCATCATCCAAAATATGCAGGCGGCCGAAGATGATCACAGACTGGATTGTATACCACCATTCTCCACCCTTTTTTCCCAGGTTATAAAGGATGTTGAACGTCACCTTGTCGCTGCGCTTCAGGGCATCAATCTTGTGGCCCGTAGTGGCACAGTGGAAGTACAGCCGGCCCGTAGGCTCGTCATAATAGTAGTCAATGGGTACCGTATAAGGATAGCCCTCGTCCCCGCTCACAGCCAATACGCCCCGCATAGACTTCTTCAAGATTTCTACACAGGCTTCCGGTGTCATCTGCTGTTTAAACCGCCGCATAGGTCGGAACATAGTAAGCCCCCCTCTTTATAGATGAATCAGATTTGTTTATTAAGAGTATTGTAGATGAGAAAAAGGACAGATGCAAGATTCACATCTGTCCTTTTTGCTGTTTTTCTGTAGGGGCGTGCCAAGCGGATGCGCGGCCCGCCCGTTTTTCAATTAGAAGTCGAACATGCCGGCAGGAGCTTTATCCGGTTTCTTCACATCGTCATA
>OMUE01000232.1 GCA_900314165.1 uncultured Acidaminococcus sp. | reverse complement strand
GACATGGACGCCCTGCCCATCCAGGAAATGGGGGAAAGCGACCACAAGAGCTGCAACCCCGGTAAAATGCACGGCTGCGGCCACGACGGCCATACGACCACCCTATTAGGCGCTGCCAAGCTGCTGGCCGAAGCCAAAGACTTCAACGGCACCGTGTACTTCGTGTTCCAGCCCGCCGAAGAACCGGGCAGAGGGGCCCAGGCCATGATCGACGACGGCCTGTTTGAAAAGTTCCCCATGCAGGAAATCTACGGCATGCATAACGCCCCGTTCCTGAAAGCCGGCAAGATCCAGACCCGCGTCGGCGGCATGGCTTCCAGCGAAGACGACTTCACGTTCAAGATTACCGGCAAGGGCGGCCACGCCTCCAGCCCTCACGAAGGCAACGACCCGCTGGCCTGCTTTGCAGAAATCTACCTGGCTCTCCAGACCATCGTGTCCCGGAATGCTTCCCCGCAACGGCCTGTGGTAGTGTCCTGCACGGAAGTGCTGACGGACGGTGCTCACAACGCCATTCCTACTCACGTAGAAGTCCGGGGCGATGCCCGGACCACCACGAAAGTGGATCAGGCTCTTGTGGAAAAGCGCATGAAGGAAATCGTGGAAGGGGTCTGCGCCATGAATAACGCCGGCTGCGAATTCCTCTATACCCATGAATTCTATCCCGTGGTCAACGACGAAAAATGTGTAGCCACTGCGGTAAAGGCAGCTCAGGCTGTGTTCGGGGCTGACAACGTCAACGGTGCCTGCGAACCCTGGATGGCCTCCGAAGATTTCGCTGCCTATCTGCAGCACGTGCCCGGCTGCTTCCTGATGATCGGCAGCGGCAAGAAGGACACCGGCAACGTATCCCTGCACCAGAACATTTTCGATTACAACGACGACGTACTGGAACTGGGTGCCAGATTCTGGGCTGAGCTGGTACGGGAGAGACTGGGATAAAGAAAGTGAAAAGCGAAGAGGCGCCTGCGGCAGCAAGGTAAAGATGATAGATGATAGAACCTGTTGTCGGGGGTTAGAGGTCTTCTTGTCGGTTGTCACTACTATAAAGTCCGCCCTTTTCAAGGGCAAGTCTCATTAGGGCTATCAGCATCCTCTTTGTCCGCCCTTTTTAAGGGCGGGGGACCATCCGAAGGATGGTGGTGGGTTCGCGAAGCCGGTGGTGGGTTCTTCCCCAAGGCCGGCAGGGGGTATCCGTCCAGCGGACTCTTCTTCGCTTTTCGCTTAATCCCTGGATTCCGTGCTATACTATCCTCAAAGGGGGCTGTAGGATGCGGAAATTTATGCTGTTCATGGGCTTTTTGTTCATGCTGCTGATCCTGGCCGGCAGCCACGTATTGGGCGCCGACCTCATAGGCTACCTGTCCGCCATTTTCGTGGCCCTCGTGTTAATAAAGAAGAGCCGCGGGGGATTGCTGTGATAGAAGTGAACAGTGAAAAGTGAAAAGTGAAAAGGGGCCGCTGGCCTGCCCCCTCGCCAGCTACGCTGGCCCTCTCCCCTTACGGGGGCGACAAGCCGCCCAGCGGGCAGTCATCCCCGCAGGGGAGGGGAACCGTGCGAATGCACGGTGGTGGGGCCAGGCGGAGCCTTTACATGTCCGTCCAGCGGACACTAGCCACTAGCCCACTAGCCACTAGCCCACTAAAAGAAGCCGGATGTGAAAAATCCTAATATTTTTCACATCCGGCTTCTTTTATGGTAAACTACAATATATAGACCTAAACCTAGCAAAAGGAGCAAACTATGGAAAAACGCCGGATCATTCACGTCGAAGAAAAATTGCCCGTCCTGCAGACCATTCCCCTGAGCCTGCAGCACCTGTTTGCCATGTTTGGCGCCACCGTCCTGGTGCCCTTCCTGCTGAAAGTGGATCCCTCCACAGCCCTGTTTATGAATGGGGTAGGGACCCTCATCTACCTAACCATCTGCAAATGGCGGCTGCCCAGCTACCTGGGTTCCAGCTTCGCCTTTATCTCTCCCGTGCTGGCCGTTACGTCTACCTCCGGCATGACCTACGGAGATGCTCAGGGAGGCTTCATCGCCTTTGGCCTGTGCTTCATCCTCATCGGCCTCATGATCCGCAAAATCGGCACGAAATGGATTGACGTGCTGTTCCCGCCGGCTGCCATGGGCTCCATTGTAGCCATCATCGGCCTGGAGCTGGCCCCCATGGCCATGAATATGGCAGGCTTCCTGGATCCGGTCAAAGGCATGACGAACCTGCAGGCCATGACCATCTCCATGGTGACGCTGCTGGTCACCATCCTGGCCACGGTACTGGGCAAGGGCTTCATCGCCATTATCCCCATCCTCATCGGCGTGGTCAGCGGTTACGTGCTCAGCTGTATCATGGGCGTGGTGGATCTGACTCCTGTGGCCCAGGCAGCCTGGTTCTCGTTCCCTACGTTTTATAAGCCCAGCTTCAACCTCAGCGCCATCATGATGATCCTGCCTGCCCTGTTCGTCGTGCTGGCGGAACATCTGGGCCACCTGTTCGTTACCAGCGACATCGTAGGCCGTGACCTGATCAAAGATCCGGGCCTGGATCGCTCCCTCATCGGCGACGGTATCAGCAATGTAGTATCCGGCCTGGTAGGCTCCACCCCTAATACCACCTATGGAGAAAACATGGGCGTCATGGCCCTGACTGGCGTGTACAGCACCTGGGTCATCGGCGGCGCCGCCGTCATGGCCATCCTGTTCAGCTTCATCGGCAAGATCGCGGCCCTTATCCACGCCATTCCCGGCCCCGTCATGGGCGGCGTGTGCATCCTGTTGTTCGGGTTTATCGCTTCCAGCGGCCTGCGCATGATGGTGGATCGGAAAGTGGACTACACGAAGCCCAAGAACCTGATCCTGACTGCCCTTACCATGATTACCGGACTGTCCGGCGCCGCCGTCCACATCGGTCCCGTCCAGCTGAAGGGCATGGGCCTGGCTACGGTGGTGGCCATTTTAGCATCCCTGTTTTTCCTGGTCTGCGAAAAATTAGGCATTGCAAACAACGAATAAAAGCGTATAATTGAAAGATATCGTTAAGTATGGTATAGTGTTTAAAAGCTAACAAATAAAAGGGAGGATAGGTATGGAAAACTTACAGCATGAGGTTGTCCTGGTAGTGGACTTTGGTGCCCAGTATAGCCAGCTGATTGCCAGACGTGTCCGTGAATGCGGCGTGTATTGCGAAATCATTCCTTACAGCTATACCCTGGAACAGATCAAGGCCAAGGATCCTAAGGCCATCATTCTGTCCGGTGGTCCTAACAGCGTGTACGCAGAAAATACCCCCAGCGTATCTGAGGGCATCTTCACTCTGGGGATTCCTATCCTGGGAATCTGCTACGGCCATCAATTCATGGCCAAGACCCTGGGCGGCGTCGTAACCCATGCCGGCAACGGCGAATACGGCAAGACTGCCATCGTCCTGGATACGGAAACCCGTCTGTTCTCCGGTCTGGAAGAATACAATATCTGCTGGATGAGCCATCAGGACTACGTAGAAAAGGTGCCCGAGGGCTTTGAAGTCATCGCCCATACGGAAGAATGCCCTGTAGCTGCGATGCAGGATGAAACCCGCCAATTCTACGGCGTGCAGCTGCACCCGGAAGTCATGCATACGCCTTTCGGCAAGCAGATGTTCAGCAACTTCCTGTTCAATATCTGCGGCCTGGCTGGCGACTGGACCATGTCCTCTTTTGCCCAGACGAAGATTGCAGAAATCCGGGAAAAAGTCGGCGACAAGAATGTCCTGTGCGCTATGAGCGGTGGCGTGGATTCCTCCGTAGCAGCCGTCCTGGTTCACAAGGCCGTGGGCAAGCAGCTGACCTGCGTATTCGTAGATCACGGCCTGCTGCGTAAGGACGAAGGAGACCAGGTGGAACAGGTCTTCAAGAGAGACTTCGGCATGAACCTGATCCGGGTCAACGCCCAGGATCGGTTCCTGAGCAAACTGAAGGGCGTCAGCGAACCGGAAAAGAAACGGAAGATCATTGGCGAAGAATTTATTCGGGTCTTCGAAGAAGAATCCAAGAAGATCGGCCATGTAGATTATCTGGTGCAAGGCACCATTTATCCTGACGTAGTAGAATCCGGCGGTACCGGTACCTCCGCTACCATCAAGAGCCACCACAATGTGGGCGGCCTGCCCAAGGACATGAACCTGGGCCTCATCGAACCCTTGCGGGCTCTGTTCAAAGACGAAGTCCGTGCCGTAGGCGAAGAACTGGGCATCCCCTCTGAAGTGGTATGGCGCCAGCCCTTCCCGGGCCCCGGCCTGGCTATCCGCGTACTGGGTGAAGTGACGGAAGAAAAACTGGCCATCGTGCGGGAAGCCGATGCCATCTTCCGGGAAGAAATCGCCAAAGCCGGCCTGGACCGCACCATCTGGCAATATTTTGCCTGCCTGCCCAATATCCGCAGCGTAGGTGTTATGGGCGACTTCCGGACCTATACGAACACCATCGCTCTCCGTGCCGTCAACTCCACGGACGGCATGACCAGTGACTGGAGCCACATCCCCTACAGCGTACTGGACGTGGTCAGCCGCCGTATCGTCAACGAAGTCCCCGGTGTCAACCGCGTGGTTTACGATATCACCAGTAAACCGCCCGCGACAATCGAGTGGGAATAATTGCAAGAACCATAAAACCGCCTGTCTCAAACGAGACAGGCGGTTTTTAGCAAAGAGTGAAAAGATGGGAGCGCACCAACAGGTACCAGAAAATCACCATGGGGAAGCCATACTGGGCAGCAAGTACACTGCTTATGGCTTCAGCCTTTTTTTAAGGCTTCAACTTCTTCTAAAGAAAGCCCTGTTCCGGCAGCTACGGTTTTGCAGTCTAAGCCTAGCTGTAAAAACTTACGGGCAGTTTCCCGTTTTTCCTCTGCCTTGCCTTCAGCTTTACCTTCAGCTCTACCTTCAGCTTTACCATTCATAAAACTGATATCTTCTCTTTCTTTGATAACTTGCGATACAAGCATATACTGCCTCCTTTCCATAGGGGACCTTTTTAGTTCCCGGACAGTTTCGGCAATTTCCTGGGTAAATCTCCCTTCAGCGGTTTTGCCATCAATGTATTTTAGGAAAGCTGCTAGATCAGGATCTGTTGCCGTAGCATACCCTTTGCTATTCAGAAATAATTTGTATTCTCTGTCTCTTAATTCTATCGTATCGCCTTCGTCTTCGCAAGCATTGCGAAATTTATAAAGAGCACGGCCTTTGGCAAATGGGTCGAAAGTACAGATGAAGATGACGTAGGAAGTGTTGAGCTTTCAGTAAGATTCGCCTTTTTCCAGCAGCTCATTATCCATCACAGATTGATAATAGCGGGCTCTGGTACCTAGTTCTTCTTCACCAGGATTTGTGCATTGCATTTCAATATCAAAAACGCGACCTTCGCTGTCTTTTACATATACGTCAAGACGGATACTTTTCTTAAGCGGGTCTCCTATCAAAGCTTTTTCATAATCCGGATAGGCAATGTCCTTGATTTGAATCTGCAGGATTTTTTCAATGAGCTGTTTGCAAAGATGTTTTCGGCGCATAACGAGCTGAAATAGATAGTTGTCTGAAATCGTCAATTGTTCCCAGGTCTTGAGTGAATTTTGTGCCATAACTCTTGCCTCCTATGATGTTGTATAGGTCCATCATACACAATTGCAGCGGGCGGGCCGCCTTTCAGTTGGCACGCCCCTACGGATGCGTGTCGTAAGGACGGTGCTTTGCCGAAAGTAGGGCGAAAAGCCGTAGGGGCGCCGCAGCAAGCTGCACACTCTTGCTGTCAACCAATCAAGCATTGCCGTTGGCAATCCTTTCTTGGGACAGCAAGGCGTCGCTAAATGCGCCCACCAGGCAATTCTGTCCAGGTCGTCCGGAGGAGAACTAGCAACTAATCCCTAACACTTGTCTCCGCTCGTCCATCGGACCGCTAGCCCCGAGCAACTCATCCCTAGTTCCTCCTATCTCTTCCGGCACAGTCTCATCGATCTTCCTTCCCATCTTTTAAGCTGCTATAATGATCTTATCGGGGAAAGGAGCATGGCTATGAAACTGGTGGATGGTGTATATGAGCAGGTCTTGTCTGAGAATCTGAAAAAGCAGCTGATGAAGGCTTTTGAAGAGAACAAGGCCTGGATTGAGACGGAAGACTTTGACGGGGCCAGTGCGGTTGTGTATCTGGCTTCTTATGTGGAAAAACTGACACAGATTTGCCTGAAAAAATTGTCGGATACGGACGATGAGAAGACGGTACTTTCTGAAATAAACCTCATCAATTCTCTGGTGAAACAGCTGCAACAACAGATTCCGGAACTGGGACAGGGAAACTGTGTCGTTCAGGACAAGCCGTTGCTGACAGCGATTACAAACCGGGAGAACCGCCCGGAACAGAAAGAATGGGTGCGGCCTGAAACGTCCTTGTCCCATAGTTTCCTTTTTACGAACAGCCGGCGGGATCCTGCCATGAATACGGAGCTGGATAAGGAAATCTTGTCTGCGGACCGGATCGATATGTTGGTTTCTTTCATTAAATTGTCCGGCTTGCAGGCTATCTATCCGGCACTCTACAAGTTTACCCAAAACGGAGGCAGTCTGCGCATCATTACCACCACCTATATGGGAGCTACAGATCCGAAGGCTATTGACCAGTTGAGCCGGCTGCCTCACACGGAAATCCGCATTTCTTATAATGTTAAATCCACCCGTCTCCATGCCAAATCCTACATGTTTTATCGGGAAAATAATTTCAGTACGGCTTATGTCGGGTCATCTAATCTGTCCCATGCAGCTATTGCCGATGGTCTGGAATGGAATATGAAGATCACTCAGCAGGATTTGCCGAATGTGATTCAGAAGATGCAGGCTTCTTTTGAAACCTATTGGCAGTCCGAAGAATTCACCTTATACCAGAGCGACCAGCTGCCAAAATTACAAGCTTCTATTGATCAGGAACGTGGGCGGAGTGGTAAAGAAACCGCTAAATACACTTTTACAATTTCCCCTTATCCGTATCAGCAGGCTATTCTGGATGCCCTTACAACGGAACGGAAAGTACGAAATTCCTGGAAAAACTTGGTTGTCGCAGCTACAGGTACAGGAAAGACCGCTATTTCTGCTTTTGATTATCAACGCTTTGCTCAATCCAGGAAGCCTGATACTACGCGCTTATTGTATGTGGCTCATCGTAAAGAAATTCTTGAACAAGCACAATCTTGCTTTAGAGGTGTATTGCAGGATCCGAATTTCGGAGTAGTGGTAGCAGGGGGAGATAATCCGCAGGATTGGAATCATGTTTTTTTATCTGTACAAACGCTTCATAGCAGAAAACTACAGGAAAAATTTGCGCCGGATTATTTCGATATGATTATCGCTGACGAAGTTCATCATGCCCCTGCTGATACGTATCAACCACTATTTAATTACTTTAAACCCAAAATTTTATTAGGACTTACGGCCACGCCGGAACGTATGGATGGGGAAAGTGTGTTACGGTATTTTAATAACAGGATAGCGGCAGAAATTCGTTTGCCTGACGCTATTGAAAAACGACTTTTGTCTCCATTCCATTATTTTGGCGTTGATGACCCGGTAGATTTGTCCCATGTAGCTTGGAAAAACGGTGAATATGATAAAAATCAATTAAATTTAATGTACGTGTCGAATGAGAACACGGCACCGAAGCGAGCGGCTGCTATATTGGGAGCTCTTGATCGCTACACAGCTGATTCCCGGGATGTACGGGGACTGGGCTTTTGTGTTTCCCAGGAACATGCTCATTATATGGCTAACTATATGGATGCTCATGGTTGGCCCTCCCTGGCATTAGATGCTAATACACCCCAGGAAGAACGGAATAAAGCGAAAACCCGTCTGGAAAATGGGGAACTGAATTTTATATTTACTGTGGATCTCTTTAATGAAGGAGTCGATATTCCTGCAGTCAATACGGAACTGCTCCTAAGACCCACAAATTCTATGACCATCTTTCTTCAACAATTAGGACGGGGTCTGCGCTTACATAAAAATAAAGATTGCCTGACCGTGCTGGACTTTGTTGCACAGGCTTCAAAGCAATATAATTACGCCAGCCGCTACATGGCATTAACAAATGGTTCCCATTATGGGGTGCAGGAAGAAATCAAAAAGGGCTTTCCCCATGCACCTAAAGGCTGTTATATTCAATTGGAAGAAATAGCGCAAAAAAGGGTTTTGGAAAATATCCGAAATCAGCTGCGAAAAGACGATTGGTATAGAGACTGCGTAACGGCACTGGCAGAAAAGAAAGGCGAACCTCCTACTTTAAGTGAATTCCTTATTGCGGCACAAGTAGAACCTGAAACCTTCTTTAATGGGAAACGAAGCTTTCAACGTCTTCTGTCCATTGCTGAAGTCATCCCGGACTTTGCCTATACTGAGTCGGAAAAAGTGTTGACAACGGCACTGCCAAGACTTCTTTCCATCAATTCTCCTGCCTGGCTGCGCTTCTTACAGGATGTTCTTGAAAATGGACCCCGTCCATTAAGTCCATTGGAAGAGCAGTATCTTCGGATGTGGCAGTTTACGGTGTGGCAAAAAGATTATATGGAATGCAATATGAAGGATACGTGGGAAGGAATTAACAGGTTCGCTGGCAATCCTGCTCTTAAGCAAGAACTTCTGGAATTGTTTGCCTATTTGTGGAATCGGATTACAGTTGTTCCTCAGGATCCGGGACTTATGTGGCCTTGTGGCTTGCAGGTCTATTGTCAGTATTCCCGGGATCAGATTTTTGCTGCATTAGGATTGAATAAGCCCAATTCTGTACGGGAAGGAGTCAAATATCTCCATCCTGGGAATAGTAGTGTGGCCGTAGATACAGATGTGTTCCTGGTAACCCTTAATAAATCAGAGAAGGAATTCTCCGATACAACATTGTATGAAGATTATTCCGTTGACAGCCACACCTTCCATTGGCAAAGCCAGAGCACCACAACAGCTGAGTCTAAAACGGGGCAGCGGTATATTCACCAAAACGAAAATGGTTCTGTAGTGTTGCTGTTTGTGCGTGAAAAGAAACAGGATAGTTATAAGCGAACCATGCCATTTACATTTTTGGGACAAGCCATGTATATGCAATCCAGTGGTAATCGTCCAATGACTATTCTCTATAGGCTAAAGAATCAAATTCCAGCGGCTTTTTTGGAGAAAACAGAGACCAGCGGGGTGCTGTAAGAGGCGTGGAATATTAGAAACCCGGATTCCTCTTGTCAAACATTGGCATGGGCTCCACGGTGCCTTGCTTCTCCTCTTCCCATTGACACCGGTGATTAAAAGTGGTAAGGTAAGTACTGTACTTTATTTCACTAAATCGGAAAATCCAGGATTTATTTTTTTGCTCGTATTACTTTAGTAAAATAAAGGACTAAATAATCTTTTGGGGGTAAGGTAAATGAACGGGTTAACATTGACAGTGATTGTTTTGGTCGTCTATATGGCGGCTATGCTGGCCATAGGCTATATGGGCCGGAACAAATCCAAGAACTTCAAAGAGTATGTGACGGCAGCCAAGCAAGGGGGGCTGCTCATGGTCTGCGGGTCCTATATCGGGTCCCATATCGGCAACGGCGTAGTCGTAGGTGGTGCCCAGAACGGGGCGGAGATGGGGATTTCCGGCGTCTGGTTCGGCATGGGCGCCTGCTTCAGCTACATTGTGTTCGCCATCGTCATTGCCCGGAAGCTGTACAAATCCGACGCACTGACCTTGTCCGAATATCTGGATAAACGGTACGGGGGCCATGTAGCCGGTACCATCTATGCCGTTGTAAACTGCGGCGCAGCCATCAGCATCATGGCCGGCCAGATCATTGCCGGCAAGCACCTGTTCTCCTATCTGGGCCTGGATCCTGTCTTAGGCGCCAGCCTGTGCTGCCTGGTGGTCTTCATTTATTCGACCATGAGCGGCCAGTGGGGCGTTATGATGACGGACGTAATCCAGGTGGCCATCATCTTCGTGTGCACCCTGATCGCCATGATTTATATGGGTACGACCGGCGCCTTTGACGTCATGAGTGCCAATCTGCCAGCCAAGGACTTCAACCTGTTTGCCATCGATGCGGAAACCTTCGTCATGAGTGCCATTCCCTCCATGCTGTACGGGCTTATTTCCTGTGCCTCCTTCCAGCGCAACGCTTCTTGTAAAGACCTGAAGACCGCCGTGGAAGCTCCTACCTTTGCCGGCCTGATCCTGATTCCCTTCGTATTCCTGCCGGTGCTCATCGGTATGTATGGCCGGGCTCTGTATCCCAATGCGCCTGGGGGCAGCATCATCTTCCGGGTCTTCCTGGAACAGTTCCCGCCTGCCCTGGGGGCTATTATGATTGCGGCCCTGATGGCAGCTGTTATGAGTACGGTGGACTCCCAGCTCATCTACGTAACGGCTTCCATGACTAACGATATCTATCTGCAGTTCATCAATCCTAATGCTCACAGTGATGAGCAGAAACTGAATACCATTGCCAAGGTCATTACCTTTGTGGCCGGCCTGCTGACCCTGTATTTCGCTTTGGGGGCTACGTCCATTACGAAGCTGCTGTCCTATTCCTACACGTTCCTGTGCGCCGGTACCCTGGTCATGGTAGTCGGTGGCGTATTCTGGGAAAAGGCTACGGCCAAAGGTGCCCTGGCAGCGGCTGTAGTCGGCATGCTGTTTGTGGCCCTGAACCGGTTCGGCGGCATCAAGTTCCCCTTTGCTTCCGTGTTCCCGATCCTGCCGTCCCTGATCGCCTTTGTCATCGTCAGCCTGGCTACCCAAAAATCCCAGGCCCCAGTGCAAAAGTGATATAATGATTCAATACGGTATGCAATCTCTTTATGGAAAGGATGTTCTCTCGTGAGTGAAACTGAAGATGTTTTGTTGTATCAGAAAACCGGAAAAATCGGCCAGGTGATTTTGAACCGTCCGAAGAAATTAAATGCGCTTAATGTGGAACTGTGCGAAAAGCTTGGGGACTTTATCCGCATGGCGGACGCAGATCCGGATACGAATGTGATCGTGCTGAAGGCAGCAGGCACCCGGGCCTTTACGGCAGGCTTCGACCTGACGGAAAGCATCGAGGAACCCATTGTGGACGTGCCGGCCCGGCGGGAAAACAGCCTGCTGGAATTAAATGGCTGGCGGACTCTGTGGGAAGCCAAAAAGCCCGTGCTGTGCTCCGTCCAGGGGTACTGCATCGGTGGCGGTGTCTGGATGGCCATGCTCAGCGATCTGATTATTGCAGCGGACAATGCCAAATTCGGAGAACCAGAGCTGAAATATTCCTACATCAATGATGTGCTGCCCGAACCCTGGAAGATGACCGTGAACCGGGTGAAGCAATTCCTGTTCCTGGGAGATTTCTGGTCCGCCCAGGATATGAAGGACGCAGGCGTGGTGAACTTCGTAGTGCCTGCTGAGCAACTGGAAGAAAAGACCATGGAACTGGCCCAACGGCTGGCAGATCAGCCGGCAGAAGCTATCCGCATGCTGAAATACGAAATCAACCAGACCTATGAAATCATGGGCATGCATCAGGCCCAGAAGTTTGCTGCGGAAATGTTCAACCAGTGCCGGATCCATCAGGTCCAGGAACAACGGGCCTTTAACGAAGTGGTGAAGGAAAAAGGCCTGCAGGAAGCTATCGCCTGGAAGAAAGAACAGGAAGCAAAGAAATGATGTGGCAGGATGAATTTGCAAAGAAGAGCATTACGGCTCAGCAGGCCGCGAACCTGATCAAAAGCGGGGACCGGATCTGTACGGGCAACCGGGACTGCCGGGCGGTATTGAAAAAACTGGTGCAGCGGACGGACCTGAAGGATGTGTTCTACTACGAACCTATCATCAACTATATTCCCGATGCACCGGCCGTGGGGGACTGGTTCACGGTGACTACCAGCTTCCTGAACGACAGCACCTACAAACTCCATGACGAAAAACGGGTCAGCTATATTCCCGGGGACTACTGGCAGTGGTACAAGCTGGCTATAGAGACCTTCCACTGCAATGTGGCGTTCCTGGAAGTCAGCAAACCCGATGAGCATGGCTACATGTCCCTGGGCACCTGCGCGGATATGGTCCGGGAAGCAGCCAGGAAGGCGGATCTGGTCATCTGCGAGACCAATTCTCACTATCCCTTTGTGGAGGGTACCAATGTGATCCATATCAGTGAAGTGGATTACGTGGTGGATGCGGATGCGGAGAATTTCCTGTTATTGGGAGATCCTCTGGATGTAGGGCCGGAAAATGCGGAAACCTATAAGAAAATCGGCGGCTACCTGTCCGAACTGATTCCTGATGAGGCCACGATCGAAGTGGGCCTGGGCCGGCTGAATGCGGCCTCCCTGATGTATCTGGACAACAAGCGGGACTTGGGGGTCCACACGGAAGTGTACGGGGATATCCTCATGAAGCTGACGGAACGGGGCATCATTACGAACCTGAAGAAGACGGATAAACCGGGCAAGGCCGTATTTACCCAGGTAGTAGGCTCCCAGGAATTGTTTGACTGGCTGGATCATAACCAGGGCGTGTCCCTGGATAACTGCACGGAAGCCCTGCACACAGGTACCATCTTCCGGCAGCGCCGCATGACGGCCATCAATAATGCGGTGGAAGTGGACCTTATGGGCCAGGCCAATGCGGAATTCCTGAAGGGGAAGCAGTTCAGTGGCACCGGCGGCATTTTGAATTTTGCCTGTGGGGCTTCGGCCAATCCGGAAGGCAAGTCCATCGTCGTGCTGGAATCCATGACGAGGAACGGCAAATATTCCAAGATTACGCCGGCCTTTAAACCCGGCACTCCGGTAAGCCTGCCCCGGACGGCTATAGAATATGTGGTGACGGAACAGGGCATTGCGGAACTGGTGGGCAAGAGTCCGGAAGAGCGGACCAAGGCCCTGATCCAGGTGGCTCATCCCAAATTCCGGGAAGAACTGACGGCTAAAGCAAAAGAACTAGGTATGATATAATAAAATCTGCGTACCAAAGGGGTACGCAGATTTTCTATATACAAGGAGCTTTGATTATGATAAAAGCAACGGAAGCGGCTGGACGGAACGCCAAGGACAACCGGGAAGTCTTTGCTACCATGCCCGTATGGCAGGCCCTGAGGGCCATGTGCGTGCCCACCATCATCGCCCAGATGGTGGTGCTGGTGTACAACCTGGCGGACACCTTCTTCATCGGCCGCACGGGAAATCCCTATATGGTGGCGGCTACGTCCCTGATCCTGCCGGTGTTCAACGTGTCCATCGGCATCAGCGGCTTTTTGGGCGTGGGCGGCGGAACTCTGGTCTCCCGGCTTATGGGCCTGAAGCGGGACGAGGAAGCCCGCAAGGTCAGCGGTTTTCTGGTGTACCTGGGCATCGTAGTGAGCCTGTTGTACGTCCTGCTGCTGTACCAGCTGGCGGATCCGCTGCTGCGGGCTCTGGGAGCCAGCGAGAATACCTTTGCCTATGCGAAACAGTATCTGCTGCTGGTCAGCGTCATTGGCGGCGTGCCCACCATCCTGCAGCTCATTATGTCCCAGCTGCTGCGGGCTGTGGGCTGTTCCAAACAGGCCAGCTTCGGCATTTCCATGGGCGGCATCCTGAATATGTTCCTGGATCCCTTGTTTATGTTCGTGCTGCTGCCCACGGGCCAGGAGGTGGTAGGGGCCGGGATCGCCACCATGCTCAGCAATGTGGCGTCCCTGGTGTATTTCCTGTACATCGTGTACGGGCTCCGGGACCGGACCGTGCTGACCCTGTCGCCTCGCTGCGGCCTGCCGGAAGCAAAGAGCATCCGCTCCGCCCTGGCCGGGGGTATTCCGGCAGCTACGGGTAATATTCTGTTCGACTTTTCCCAAATCATGATCAACAAGCTCATGAGTGGCTATGGGGACATTGCCCTGGCGGCCATGGGCATCGTGCTGAAGGCAGAACGGATTCCCCTGAATATCGGCGGCGGTATTGCCCAGGGCATGATGCCCATCGTGGCTTTCAACTACGGGGCCAGGAATTTTCCCAGGCTCCAGGAAACCGTGAGGAAGAGCCGTATTGCAGGCCTGGTCATGGCTGCCTGTGCCATCCTGTTCTACCAGCTGTGCGCCAATCCCATTATGGGGATCTTCATCGATAACGGGGAGACCCAGACTCTGGGGGCGGCGTTCCTCCGGGCCCGGTGCCTGGCTACGCCTTTTATGTTCATGAGCTTCCATATTTTGTTTGCGTTCCAGGGCATGGGCAAGGCGGGCATCGCCATGATGCTGGCCACGGTCCGGCAGCTGGTGCTGTACGTGCCCGTGCTGCTGCTCATGGACTATATTTTCGGCCGGGACGGCCTGGTATGGGCCCAGTTGGTCAGCGACATCGTGAACGTGGCGTTTTCGTTCTATGTGTACAATGGGTTCATGAGGAAGCAGGGATTGGAGAGTAGGGATTAGTTGATAGAGGTTAGGGGTTAGTTGATAGGGGTTAGGGATTAGTTGATAGAGATTAGCTCACTAGCTACTGGCTTTAGCACTGAAAACGTGGTATACTTTAATGTAATATAAATATTTACATCAAATAGGAGCGAATGAATATGGACTATAAAAAATCTGTGTTTGTGTCCGCCCTGTTGGGGCTGTCGATGTTGTTTAGCCAGGCGCCGGCACTGGCGGCGGAACAACCGGCTTCCGGCCTGGACGCCATGGTCCAAGCCGTCCACAAGATGGAACCCCGGAATACCTATGGCGTGACCCGGAAATGGCTGGATGTGGCTTATGGGAACCAGTCCCCGGCCCAGAAACTGGATATCTTCCTGCCGGAAGGGGGAGAAGGCCCTTATCCCGTGATCCTGGCCATCCACGGTGGGGGGTTCATGGTAGGAGACAAGGATTCCGGGGAAGTGAATGCGGAAATGACGGGCCTGACCCGTGGCTATGCGGTGGTACCCGTGAATTACCGGCTCAGTGGGGAAGCACTGTTCCCGGCTGCGGTCCAGGACGTGAAGGCTGCCGTGCGCTTCCTCAAGGCCCATGGGGCAGAATACAACCTGGATGCCAGCCGGATTGTGGCCTGGGGGGACTCTGCAGGGGGCAACCTGGCTGCCATGCTGGGGACTACGGCCGGCCACAGGGAACTGGAAGATTTCACCATCGGCGCCCCGGATCAGGACAGCAGCGTCCGCTGTGTAGTGGATTTCTTCGGACCTACGGACTTCAATCTCATGGATGCCCAGTTCGCAGCGGGCAGCGTAAAGCCTGCCCAGGTCCATAACGAACCGGATTCTGCGGAATCCCGTTACATGGGCGTGCCCGTGCCTACGATTCCCCACCTGGTGCGTTTTGCCAATCCGGAAAGCTACATTTCGAAAGATACGGTGCCCTTCTTCCTGATGAACGGCAGCGAGGATCAGATTGTGCCCACCCAGCAAAGCGTGGACTTTGCGGCAAAGCTGAAACAGGCCATCAGGGAGGAAAATGTGATCTACGTCCAGCTGAAAGGGGCTCGGCATGGAGGTCCCCAGTTTACGGCCAAAGAAAATCTGGACAAAGTGTTTGCCTTCCTGGCTGATCATCTGAAATAAGGGGGCAGCACCATGCAGATTTCCAGTCGTTTTACCATTGCTGTGCACATCCTGACCTGTATAGAAGTCTTGAAAGATGTGATGCCCCTGAACAGCGAGACCATTGCCGGCAGCGTAGGCGTGAACCCGGTGAACATCCGGAACATCTTCCGGATGCTGAAGAAGGCAGGACTCATTACCGTCCTGCGGGGCGGCAACGGGGGCGTGGACCTGGCTAAGCCCATGGAGCAGATTACGCTGTTAGATGTCTATAAAGCAGTGGACAGTGTGGAGGAGGGGCAGCTGTTCCACTTCCATGAAAATCCTAATGCTAATTGTCCTGTAGGCCGCAATATCCACCATGTCATGGATGACCGCCTGAACGAGATCCAAAAGGCCATGGAAGCTAAAATGGCCACCATGACCCTGGCGGACATAGTGGCCGACACAGAAAAACGAATCACAATTCCTAATCCCTAATCCCTAATCCCTATTCCCTATAACCCAAGAAAGGAGCCTCCCATGAATATTCCTGCAAAAAAATTGGGCTTCGGCTTTATGCGGCTGCCGCTGTTAGATAAAAAAGAACAAAAATCCGTGGACCTGGATCAGGTAAAACGCATGGTGGATCTGTTCATGAAGCGGGGCTACATCTATTGTGATACGGCCTGGATGTACCACGATTTTGTCAGCGAAGACGTGGTGGGCCGCGCGGTGGTGGATCGGTATCCCCGGGAAGCCTTTACCGTAGCTACGAAGATGCCGGATATGATGCTGAAAAATGCAGCAGAGGTGCCGGAAATCTTCGCCGCCCAGAAAAAGAACCTCCACGTGGATTTCTTCGACTATTACCTGATCCACAACATGAATAACGTGAACTACGAAAAGTGCAAGAAGTACGGCGTCCTGGAGTTTCTGCGGCAGAAGCGGGAAGCCGGGGACATCCGCTGCCTGGGTTTTTCCTTCCATGATACGGCGGCGTTCCTGGACAAGGTACTGACGGACAATCCGTTCTTTGAGTTCGTGCAGCTGCAGATTAACTATCTGGACTGGGACAGTGCCGGCGTCCAGGCCCACAAGTGCTACGACGTGTGCGTAAAGCACGGCAAAAAGGTCATCGTCATGGAGCCCGTGAAGGGCGGCACCTTAGCCAACCCACCGGAACAGGTGAAAGCCATGCTCTCTGCAGTCCATCCGGACTGGAGCCCGGCCCAGTGGGCCATCCGCTTTGCGGCCAGCCTGCCCAATGTGTTTGTGGTCCTGTCCGGTATGAGCAATATGGCCCAGCTGGAGGAAAATACGGCGTTTATGGAGGACTTCACGCCCCTGAAGCAGGAGGAGATGGCGCTGCTGCTGGAGGCTGCCGAAGTCATCCGCAAGACCATCACCATTCCCTGCACCGGCTGCCGCTATTGCATAGAGGCTAACCATTGCCCGAAACAGATTCCCATTCCCAAGTATCTGGACCTATTCAACCGCTATAGCCGCCGTGCCCAGGGCAGCGGCAGCATCTACAAGAAAGAATATTGGGAGGATGTGGCCCAGGGCGGGGGCAAGGCCAGTACGTGTATTGCCTGCGGCGGTTGCCAGAAGGTGTGCCCCCAGCGGATCCGTATCCCCGAATGGCTGCGGGAAGTGGCGGAAAAGATTGAGGAGCAATAAGAGATAGCGAAGAGCGAAGAGGGGACGCTGCCCTGCCCCTTCGCCAGATGAAGGCATCTGGCCCTCTTCCCCTACGGGGACGACAGGCCGCTGGCCGGTCATTATTAAAGAAGGTGAGGCTGTGAAAAAATAGTGAAGAGTGAAGAGGCGCCTGCGGCGGGCAAGGAAGTCAGCCATGCTGACAATAAAAAGGAGCTGTGAAAAAATAATTTTCACAGCTCTTTTTTTAAATAATTTTGATGTAACTATTGACGGTACAACAAAACTGTGATATTCTTTTAATGTAATCAAGAATGATACATCAAATACAAGATAAAAAGTAGAGTAAAGCAATCTGGTAATATGTCAAGTTAAAAAATGAGGTGATTTCTATAAAAATTC
>OMUE01000069.1 GCA_900314165.1 uncultured Acidaminococcus sp. | reverse complement strand
GTCCCAACGATGGCCAGGTCATTCAGCAGGTGGTCGAAGTATTCCCAGCTGCCCATGCCATTGGGGCACTGCATCCAGATATAAGGAGAGAACACGCCGCCATAATATTTGTACCCTTTCTTGTCGAAAGTTTCCATCATCATGCGGGCATTTTCTTTATAGTAAGCAATCATTTCATGACATTCTTTTTCACCCATGGGGGACAGGGCAGCTTCCGCGCCTCGTTGTACAGGGTAGTTCACGCCATTGAACTTCGTGGTCTGGCGGCGCAGCCACATCTTATTCAGGCTCATTTCCTTGCCTTCCGGGGTCTTCCGGAGCAGTGTTTTCGGAACAATCGTATAACCGCAACGGGTACCGGTAAAACCGGCGGTTTTGGAGAAGGAGCAGATTTCAATGGCACATTTCTTGGCTTTGGGCACTACATAGATGCTCCGGGGCATGGCAGGATCATCCTCAAAGCATTCATAGGCTGCATCGAACAGGATGATGGCATCGTTTGCCAGGGCATATGCCACCCATTTTTCCAGTTGGTCCTTGCTATACACAGCGCCGGTCGGGTTGTTAGGAGAGCACAGATAGATGATATCTGCTTTTACAGCAGGGTCCGGCATAGGCAGGAAGTCGTTTTCAGGGCTCCCGTTCATAAACACGATCTTGCGGCCCCGCATGATATTCGTATCCACATATACGGGATATACAGGGTCCGGTACCAGGATCACATTGCTGTCATCAAACAGGTCCGTCAGGTTGCCACAATCGCTTTTGGCACCATCGCTGATGAAGACTTCGTCAGCAGCAATGGACACACCGTGACGGCTATAGTAATCTACCACCGCCTTGAGAAGGAAATCATAGCCCTGTTCAGGCCCATAACCACGGAACGTTTCCTTATGGCCCATTTCTTCTACAGCATTCTTCATCGCTTCTACCACGGCAGGAGCCAGAGGCAGGGTCACATCACCAATGCCCATCTTTATGATTTTCTTTTCCGGATGGGCTTCACTGAAAGCCCTTACCCGGGAAGCAATATCCGCAAACAGATAGCTTTCCTTTAAATTCGCATAATTCCCATTAACAAGAGCCATAATTTTCTCCTTTAAACAAAAATTTTTGTATTTATATATCAGGCTTTATTTATTGTAAAGTAGTGATTGCAGATTGTCAACCTTTCATTCTCTCACAAACTCATCCGGAATCTCAATTTCTCCTTCAAAACTAGTGGCAGCCGGACCTTTCAGGATGATGCTGTTATCTTCCAGGACTTTGACCTGCAGCATACCGCCCCGGGCTTCTACTTTCATGAATTCACCGCGCTTACCGACTTTGCCCAGAGCCACACAGGTAAACCCTACAGCACTGGCACCGGTTCCGCAGGCCCAGGTTTCGCCACTGCCCCGTTCCCAGACCCGGAATTTCACATAGTTATCGTCCATAATCTGGACAAATTCCACATTAACCCCTTCAGGAAATACAGGAGAATGTTCGATCAGCTTTCCCACTTCTTCCACAGGAGCCGTTGCCACATCGTCCACAAACATGACAAAATGGGGATTGCCCATGGAGACGGCTGTACCATTGACTGTAAACGTACTGCCATCCAGCCGGGTAAAAGTTACGTCCTGGCCGATACAGGTTTCTTCCTTCCAATCCATAGGAACCTGCGCCGTCCGTGGCTCAGCCTGTCCCATTTCCACATCAGCCAGCACTACCTTGCTATTTTCAACCGTCATATGGATGGTTTTGATGCCGCCCAATGTTTCCAGCGTGATTTCCTTTCTATTTGTCAGCCCTTTGTCATAAACGTATTTGGCAATACAACGGGTACCGTTGCCACACATTTTTCCCTCAGAACCATCCAGGTTGAACATGCGCATACGGAAATCTGCCTTGTCAGAAGGGCAGATGCAGATAAGGCCATCAGCACCGATGGAAAACCGGCGGGGACTTACATATTCAGATACTTTTTCCGGGTTCGGCAGCATATGTTCCATGCAGTTCACATAGACATAATCATTGCCACACCCATGCATCTTCGTAAATTTTAATTTCATAAAGGATGCTCCTTTTTAATAGACAAATTTAGCCTAACAGAAATATTTTACTTCATTCCGGCACAAGTGTAAATAAAAAGGGTGCACGTTGTGCGCCCTTTTAAGTTTCTAGTGGAATAGCTCAGGTATATATCTGTTATTTTTTAATCTCCGCCTCATCTATCACTTTGCCATCCGGCAGATAGGAGGTCAGGTGGAGGCTGTCGGCTTTCTTTTCCAGGATGATATAGTTCGTGGTATCCGGCTGTGGGGCTACCACTACATCCAGGCTATGCTGTTTCCATAGGTTCGGATATTGCACGTTGCCGGCAAGGCCCGTCAGGATATACAAAGGGCCCTGCTGAGCTCTCTGGAAATTCCGGATCAACCCACGATTCCTATACGTATGGAGGTGGGCAGACAGAACAAGGTCTATCCCATATTCATCAAATAAAGGCATCCATTCCCGGCCCTCTTCCGAAAAGCCTTCTTTCCGGGTTGCAGGCCGCCCCGATGCCGGGTTAAAAGCATATTGCAAGGGATCTTTATGCATGAGCACTACATTGAATTTTTTCTTATTCTGTGCCATATCTTTCTTGAACCAGGCCTGTTCATCCGCGAGCAGACTGGGCTCCAGTTCCTCCATTTCCCGGTTCATGGTGTCCAAGACTACAAAGTGTACCTCCCCTATGTCATAAGAGTAAAAACGGTTTGGATAGGCTTTATAGCCGTTGTCAGGCACATGGAACAGCTTCATATAGGCCAGGGGACGGCGGACTTTCCAATCCAACGTATACGTTTCATGATTGCCCATGACCGGTGCTACAGGAATCTGTTCGATGAAAGGCAGGGCATATTTAAACCACTGATTCCATTGGTAAGGATCTTCTCCATTATCCACCAGGTCACCCATATTCACAAAGAACCGAGCATCAGGTGCCTTTTTCCAGGCAGCAGCCGCCGTATTCCCCCAGACACTGTAATCACTGCACTGGGAGTCCGGAAAAATAATGGCTTTAAAGGTGTCCGCTTGGGGAGTAGCCAGCTTTTTCCATTCACCGGCCTTGTTACCATAACGGATCCTATATTCATATTTCTGATTCGGCGTCAGGTTTGTCAGGTAAGCCGTATGGATATAAGTGATTTCTTTGCCGTCTTCCATTTTTTCCTCGGAAGCACTGACGGACTGCACATCGCCCTTTCCGGCCAAGCGGTATTCCACAGCCGGTTTTTCTTCTTTACCATCGGACTGCCACATAATCGTCCGGCTGCGGCTCATATCCTTCGTCATAATCTGGCGGATATTTGTAACTTCCGACCCGGAAATCAGGTCATACTTCACCGCCTGCTGCCGTCCCCAATGCATGGCCCGGAGTGCCCCGGCCTTATAAGAAGCGGGAGCAAAGACCCAGAAGCCGGCAAAAACACCTGCAAGGATGACAAGTGCACCAAACAAACCTCGCATGAACCGTTTTATAATAATCACCCTCATTTCCATTTTGTTATAGCTTTATTATATAGAACGAGTAGGAAAAGCTCAAATACTTAGAGGAAATTTCTAAGTATGCCTGGAATGCATGGCTAAAGAAGTATCGGAAAGTGGAAACAGCTCCGCCCTGCTCCCTCGCAACCATTTGGACGCCCCCACCACCATCACAAGCGATAAACCCACCACCGGCTTTCGCCGGTCCCCCGCCCTTGAAAAGGGCGGACAAGGGTGTAGGCATAGAAAAAAGCACCCAGCGTTTGCTGAGTGCTTTTGGCTTAACCGGCAGCTTCCTATCCTCCCGGACCGTTTCCAGTCGAGTACTTTCGGCGTTTAAGGGCTTAACTACTGTGTTCGGCATGGGAACAGGTGGACCCCCTTAGCTATCACCACCGGATATTTAGTTGAAGGCATGAGCCTTCAAAACTTCATGAAGAGACATTCACATCTTTTTCTTTGACCTGGCTTTAAGTCAAGCCCTCGGTATATTAGTACAGGTCCGCTTAAAACATTACTGCTCTTCCACTCCCTGCCTATCAACCTGGTGTTCTTCCAGGTACCTTACTAGATTCCTCTATGAGAGATCTCATCTTAAGGATGGTTTCACGCTTAGATGCTTTCAGCGTTTATCCG
>OMUE01000071.1 GCA_900314165.1 uncultured Acidaminococcus sp. | reverse complement strand
TGAGGTGGGTCATTTTTTTCCGGCCCTTTGGGTCAATTATAGTCCGGCCTTAACACCTGAAGCCATGTCGATATTTTTACTATGTAATTCTGGTCAGATTTGGTCAAAGTTCAACTTCTTATAGAAAACGGATAAAGATTTATTTCTTTGTCCGTTTTCTTTCGATGACATATTTTATAAACCACTTCATGCTTGTACTATAGTCTCCCCGGCGCCAGCAAGCTCGGGACATATAGTGCATTTCCCTATAGTTCCTGGGTTCGGCCAGAGATTCGTCTTTCCATGGGGACATGGCATAGTATTTCATGAAATATTTCTTTAGCGGAAATTCCAGCCAGCAGTACCAGGGTTTTGTACCGGCATAATGCAAGAATACCGTATCTTGAGGTATTTCCGGTATCTCGGCACTCTCCGGAATATAGTTATATTTTCTGCCCAACAGCAGTTTTTTATCTTGAAGCACAATATTTAAGGCATCTTGATCCAAATAATTCAATTTTTCCTTATATGTAAAACATACTTTCAAAAATTGACTGGAAATCTGTTTCTGTTTCCAGGATTTCATATTCATGAAAATCATGCCAGCATTAAAATAGTGCTCTATGTTGAATTTTTTGCCTTGCTTGACAGCAGTCTTTGGAACATCTTCTACGACCATGACAGTATGATGGCCAAAATCTGCGGTCCATAAATCTTTTAAAGAATGTACACAGACAATATCTCCATCAAGATACAATATATGCTCAACAGAATCGGGCAAAATCTGGTCTAAAAACACCCGAATATATGTTGCTTTGCCTAAGGCATATACAGGCAGGCCTTCAATAACGCTTAAATCAATAGTGTGGATCTGAAACGCACACCTTGGATACGTATCAGTTATTTTCCGTAACTGCGAAATACTTTTCTCGCTGATTCCTTCTGTAAGTACATGGAACACAAAATCAAGGTCCGGGTTATTTTCTAATACGGAAATAATGGATACCCCCATGGGCATGACAAAATTATCGTCCGTACCATATCCAATATGGACAGATTCAGCATTTGTTATAATATCAGACCTACCAAATGTAAGACATTGTTTATTTATACCCATAGGTTTCATCCTTTTAACTTATTATATAGTATTTTGTAATCCAAAATCACTTTACCGTTTCACTGTTACTTTGTCAATATCAGGATCTTCCGTAAGTTTTTTCTTTCTATGACAGGTATATAGATCCTTCACCTGCATTCTATATTTAGCAGAGCTCAGGTCAAGAGTTTCGTCTCTACTAGGAACATTTTGAATTCCCATAAGAGAAAGTAGTACATCATAAAGCAAATCATTAGTCCAACAGAAATTCTTATGAGCTAATAACGTATTATATATTTCCGGATTAGCCTGGCAATAGGACGGGGAAAGATGGATAAAGAAAGGAATATGGGCCATGGTCCAAGTAAATTTCGTAACCTCATGGCTGGCCTTCATATCTTCTCCATGGTCTGACATATATACTAATCCTTTAAATGCCGGTTGCTGACACACTCTGCTATAGATCTGCTGTAGTACATAATCGGTATAAACCACCGAATTATCATAAGAATTGACTCGTCTCTGGCTTTTATCTTTCACAGAAAATTTTTCTCTCTTCTTTGGATAGCGTTCCTGATAATCAACGTGACTTCCCATCAAATGGATTACGATAAATTTATTTGTTGCTGTATTAAGAGGAATTTCCTGCAACCGGTTAACCAATTCTTCATCATAGTAGGAGGTTTTATTCGTGTTGCCAGAATTTCCATTTATCCAGATTTCATGTTCAGCTGTACTAGCTATTTCCGCTATAGGCGTATCATAGATTCCATATTTGACTTGATTACTGAGCCAATAGGTCTCATACCCTGCTGCTCTGGCAGTTTCAATTATGGAATACGCATTCTTAAGTTTCTCACTATTATATTGATTTTTTTCTGTTAATGCATATGTCAGGGTTGGAACTGTATGGGTATGGTTCGAATATGCATTCGTAAACAGAATACTTCCAGCCTCTTTAGAAGCCTTATTCAGCCAAGGAGTTGTTTCCTTTGGATAACCATAAACCTGCATATGGTCTCTCGTTTCTGATTCCCCGATAATCAAGAGGAAAAGCCCACCTTTCCTTTCATTCACTGTTAGGTGAACCAGATTTTCCAAGTGATTTAGACGTTTTTCCTTTGCTTCACCATAAGCTTTATATTCCTGCAAACTTTGTTTTGTCTGTGAATACAGCATATATCCTATTGTATAATTGGCTTTTGATATGCCTTTTCCTCCACAAAATAACATCAAACAGACAAGCAGGAAGATTGTACCCGTTCTTGATTGATTATAGTCCATAGGTTCTACAATGGAAATAAGCACTCTAAACAAAATCGCAATCATTGCAATGCCTGCTAAAACAAGGCTGATCCAGATAAGCGGATTATTGTTTTTTAGATATGCAATAGCTTCACCGGGATTTGTTTGAAATACTGTAAGTATAATGCTTGTAGTCAGCACATGCCTGCTAGCTGCATAATAACCGAGTAGAATAAAAGGTCCTAAAATAACAATAAAAAATGCCAAACCTATCAAGCTTATTGCAGAGACTCTTCCACATTTAAAAGGTATGGATTTAACCAGACCAAGTAAGGTAATGAGCAGAGAAAATAAAATAACTGCAAGACAGAATGTATCCGTCACTTCAACTATAGATAAGGGGCTATGTTCTCTCAGCTTCAGGTAACTTGGAAGTAAAAATACAAATACAAAAGCTCCCAAATATAGTAGGATCTTCTTTTTATACTTTGCCAAGTGTATTGCGGCCACATAACTTATCAAACTGAATCCTATAATGTCTTTGTATTGAAAATAAGTATCATAAACAGATACAGGAAGTCTGGCTAATAATAAGGCAGCGAAAAAAAGCAAAATGACAGTGACAACCTTTATACAGCTCTTAGTATGTTCTGTCATTAGATTCTCTGTACTCAATGGTTGTCATCTCCTGTTATCAATATTTTTCAAGAGCCAAATAATTAATTGATTGCAAATTTTCAGTAATATTACAATGATAAAAATGCGAACAAAACTACTTGTCCGCATTTTACCGATTTCCAGCTATTACTTTTTCAATTTATACTGCATCTTCAACAGCGCATACCAGCCCATACCCCACAGGTAGTCTGCCAGACTGTCCTTTTTCTTGAATTTCGCCCACTGCTTGAAATCATGGTAGTTTTCCGGTTTCTTTACGGGCAGTTCGTTTGTGATGGTGTCCCAGGGAGACAGGGCGTTATATTTGCGCCATTGGGCATCAAAAGGTGCCAGGACCATCTGCCAGGGTTTCCGGCGGCCGGTCCAATGGATGATGACGCCACTGCCCTTGTCGTCCTCCCCGCCGCCAAATTCGTTGTATTCTGCCGACAAGAACAGGTTGCACCCATCGAAGGTCAGGTTCAGCACATCCTGGCTCTGGCCCAGGAAGCGGGTCCGGGGCTCACACTGGTAGGAAAAGGCTTTTTCTGTAATTCCCTGTTCTTCCCATTCCAGGATGTTCACAATCATAACGCCGTCGTTGAAATACCGGCCGTTTTTCAAGTGCAGGTACTCGCCCCGGAATTTTGCATCCTTGGGCCGTTCGCTGACGGCTCCCATGGCTTTACCCGTCATATCCAAAGTAAACAGGTCGGCAAGGCTGCGGATCACCATGGTATCCGCGTCCAGATATAGGAACCGGTCCGTGTACTGTTTCAAAATCTTTGGCATGTACAGACGGCCATAAGTAATCCGGGAGAACCGGGCTACTTTTACGTGGAAGTCCATGAAGGGTTCCATGTTCAGCTTGTACAGGATGCAGCGGCAATGCCATTTTTCGGCCAGGGCTTTCACTTTCTGTGCGTTTTCCGGCCTGTAACCATCCGTAAACAGGTGGAACACGAAGGGCTGGTCCGGATTGTTTTCCAGTACGGAGACGATGGACGCCCCCATAATGTGGAAGAAAGGATCATTCACATTATAGGTCACATGCCAGGGCGTCTTGCTGTTTTCCGGCAGATCGTCGTAGTCTTCCTGGCTCAGGATAAAATTATCTACATTAAAAAAGGAAGGTTCAAAGGATTTCATACTGTCTCCTTAAAGATTTGCTCTATAGCTTCTGCTACCATGGGTACGGTGATCACATCCACACAGTCCGTCTTGGGGCAGCGGGAAGGACCGATGCACACGTGCTTGCCACTGCAGGGCAGGTGGCCACTGACACCTATGCTGTGGTCAGCAGGAGCCTGATAGATGACAGGGGAATTATGGGTAAAGATGGTCACCACCGGACAGCCAGCCGCAGCCCCGATGTGGGCTGTACCCGTATCCAGGGACACCAGCAGGTCCATAGCCCCTAATAACGCCGCCAATTGGGCAAAGGACGTAGCTCCGGCCAGGTCCACAGCCCGGTCCTTATGCTGCATGCCAGCCATAATAGCTTGTACGCGAGGTTTGTGGGCTGCTATACCCGTAAATACCAGTGTGGCATCGTACTGCTCCGCTAATTGGTCACAAAGCTGGGAGAACTTTTCTACAGGCCAGTCCTTGGTCTTTGTGGTAGTCTCTACGCACAGGGCGATTTTCTTTCCTCTTGTAGGGAATGTCTTCAGCTGTTCCTGTACCCATTGCTGCTCTTCCTGCTTCGGCTGCCGGAACCGGGGTCGTTCAAAACGAGTCTCCGGGTCGTGGAAAAAGGAGCGCATGAGCTGCTGGAAGCTGGCAGCCATGGAATGATCCTGATAGCGCCAGCCATCAGGCAGGGCCAAATCCTTAGTATAGAGCCATTTTTCCCAGCCCAGTTTCCAGCCCAGAGCCTGCTCTAAGGTGATCCGTTCCGGCATATTGGCAAACCATTTCATCAGGGT
Organism: uncultured Acidaminococcus sp.; assembly: GCA_900314165.1. The sequence continues at coordinate 5,924 of OMUE01000071.1, read as the reverse complement.
TACCCGTTCCCGGGGGTCCAGAGAGATGCCCAGGTCATAATGGTTCTGTTCCAGCCGTTTGCCCCAGTGGTACACGTCCATATAGCCACCCTTGCTCTTATAGCTGTAGGGCAGCACTTCGTCGATGCCTTCCAGCATCTCCGCCACGAAAGCCAGATTGGCAGAGCACAAATATGTAATTTTCGCTTCAGGACAGTGCTTACGCAGTACGGGCATGACGGATGCCGTCATGATCATATCCCCCATATGCATAATGCCATCGACAAAGATGTTTTTATAGGTCATTGGATTTTCTCACTATTTTTATCAAAAGCATATTTTTTGTAATTTACAACAGATGCTAAAGTGATTCCCCATAGACAGAAATAAATCCGCATACCAAATTTACCGGAAAACGTAAAATCTACAAAGCTATGGGAAAAATTAGCAAACCAGGCCCACAGCATGGCGTAAAGCATAGCATTATCCGGCTGACTATGCAAACTTTTCAACAACCAAAGCAAAGAACCAAACGTAAAAATGGTATAGCAAAGACCACCTACAGTTCCAGTAGAAGCAAAAAACATAGAAAAATTATTATGGGCATGAGGCAGGTTAGGTTCTTTTGCTTTTGGAGAAATATATTTTGTGTGATAAGAATGTTCCCAATTTCCGAAGCCCACACCCAAAACTTTATGATCCTGCCACATGGCAATGGAAGAGTGCATCAATAAAACTCTCTCCATATCATAGGATCTATGAGCATATTTCAACATGAACCCAAAGGAACCGATAATTCCTGCTAAAATGAGTACCAAAAATAAGATGATTTTCTTTTTATAGAATGCCATATTTCCAGAAAAAATACGTCTGGCAACAACCATAGCGACCAAACCAATAATAATACCTACAATAGCCCCTCGTGTACGGCTCATAAAAAAGGAAATCAAAGCCGTCACTAATGAACTGGATCCTAAAGCCAATCCTAAAGAACGATACTTGCTTTTTCCTTTGTACGTCAGATAAAGAAGTATAACCAATAGAGGAATCATGCTTTCCAACAGCATAGCAAAAGTAACCGGGCTGGCAAAACTGCCATTTGCTCTAAATTTGCCCTTCTGTCCCGTCCATTCAATAATAGCTGGAACACATAGGCATATAGTACCAAGCCATGTTCCCCAGGAAATATTCTTAGTCACAGATTTCGAATCTTTCAAGGCCAGATACGTTACAATGCAGGGAACAGCATAGGCAACAAACTTCACCGCTTTTGCAAAGGCATGGTTTATATTATAAACTGCAGAAATTGCCAGAAGGCCCCCTATAAATATTGCGTAAAGGATAAAAAAAGTGCGGACAGTTTTATTTTTTGCGATTTCTTGCTTTCTCTGGATATAAGCTTGATACAGGATATACAAGATGACCAGCCCAAGGCTGATACTGTAAGCAGCTTTGGAGCCAGCAAAAAACATGAAGAACATATAAATGTTGAAAATTGCGCACAGATAGTACTGCTTTTTATCTATGGATTCCACGACGACACTCCCCTGTTACCGCATGATCCTCACTTACTCAGCCAAGCCACTTTTTCCACAATCCGGCCAATTTCATCCGCACGTTTTGCCGGAAAATGCTCTTGCCCGCCATATCATTGCCAGGCTGGGGCATCTTCACATTGGCAAAAGAAGTTTTGGCCAGGTAGTCGTAATATTTCTGATTAAAGGTCCCGTTAGGGGCAAATTCCCAGGGTTTGTACCGGCCGGCCCAATGGAACACGGCCGGATGTTCCATGGCTTCCAACGCCACAGCCCGCCAGCTTGCCTTTTTCAGGATCTTCACCGGCAGCGTGAATACAGGCGGTATTACATTCCAGCGCAGAGGCAGCTTCAGCCAATTGCGGCGGAACACCTTGTTCAGACCGTCCTGGTCGTGATGCCGGAAGTTCCCCTGTTCCACACAGTCCATGACCTGCTGCGTATAGTTTTCCTTGCGCCAGGCTGCCAGATCCATGATCAGGACGCCGGAATTAAAATAGGAATCCCCGTTTTCCAGGCCCAGGGTATCCTGCTTCTGCTCCCGCATGCGATGGGAGGACAGGATGCCCAGATCCGGCACGGCCGCCAAATGCTTGCCCTCCAGGTCCATATCCCACAGCTGCTGGATATCATCCAGCACCAGCAGGTCCGTATCCAGATAGATGGCTTTCGTCACAGCCGGCGGCAGCAGGTCCGGAATCATGAGACGCAGATAAGCGGCCCGGTTTACGTGGCCGCTGGTATGGGCGTGTATGGTCAGATCCTGAGTCGGAATGAACGTCACAATACCCTTCAGATCTGTAATGGTAGCGGCAATGCCGCCCTGTTTGGCAGCAGAGATGCCATCGCTGAGAAAAAAGAAATGTACGGGCAGTTGGCCCTTATGGTTACACAGGATGGAGGCACTGGCTACGGCCCCATGTTGGGCATATCGGTCATCCGCCGCCAGCACGACTGCGATTTCATCCATGTTCTCTCCCCCTGTCCTTTAAATTTGTCTTATCTAATAAATTATATAATGGATTCCCCTAAAAGGGAAGAGAAAAGAGGGACGGGGAAAAAAGGCAAACAAAAAAGGCTGCCACTATTGCGGCAACCCTTTATAACATATGGAGCGGAAAACGAGATTCGAACTCGCGACCCCCACCTTGGCAAGGTGATGCTCTACCACTGAGCTACTTCCGCAATTGAGTACTTTCTTAGTATATAAAAAAGAGATGTGCTTTGTCAAGCACTTTTTATAAAATTTGTTACAACTTGGGAAAGACGTCAGATTGGGGACGTCAGACGTCAGTGGTCCGCTGGACAAATGCGTCTCCAGCACCCTTGGGAACAAACCCACCACCGGCTACGCCGGTCCCCCGCCCTTGAAAAGGGCGGACAGAGAGGAAGCTGATAGCTCTAATTATACTTGCCCCCGCTGAAGCGAGGGCGGACTGGGCTATGCCCGGAGGGCTGTCGCCCCCGTAGGGGGAGAGGGCCATTGCGACAGCAATGGCGAGGGGGCAGTGCAGCGCACCCCTCTTCGTTCTTCACTTTAGCGGGCGCACCGCCGCTACGCTCTGGGGCGCCCCTACGGAATTATTTGGAATTAATGGACGTGATAAACTCCGCTACCTGCTCCATATTTCCCAAAAACGGTACCTGGTTTGTCCATTCGGGCCAGATGAATTCTTCGTCGGTCATTTTCCGGAGCAGGGCTTTCATGGGTTCGTAAAAGCCTTCGAAATTCAGGAACGCAAAGGGTTTAGGCAAATGGCCCAGCTTCTGGTCGCTCATGACCACGGCGATCTCTTCCAGGGTACCGATGCCTCCGGGAAAGGCCAGGAACACATCCCCCAGCTCTTCCATCTTCGCTTTGCGCTCTGCCATGTCTTTCGTGCGGATCATCTTCGTCAGGCCCTTGTGCTGCCGTTCGTCCTGCAGCATAAAATCCGGGATGACGCCGATGACCGTGGCACCGGCTGCCAGAGCAGCGTCTCCCAAGACGCCCATGAGCCCGTTCTTAGCGCCGCCGTACACCAGAGTGTGTCCCTTCTCGCCGATCAACCGGCCCAGGGCTTCTGCATAGGGTTTGTATTTTTCGTCCCGGCCCATGTGGGAGCCGAGGTAGATGGTGATGTTCATGATGCGTGGCCTCCTTGGATAAAGCGAAGAGCGAAGAGATATGAGCAAAGAGGCGCTCTGCGGTTACACCCCATTGTCCCTAGAAATGAACCCACCACCATCCTTACGGATGGTCCCCCGCCCTTAAAAAGGGCGGACAGAGTGGATGCCGAGGACTCTAATGAGACTTGGCCCCCGCTAAATCGAGGGCGGACTGGGCCTGCGGCCACCTTTTCGCTCTTCACTTTTCGCTTTTCGCTATCTTTTCCCCCATTGTAACAAAAAAAGAGGCCCTGTGGCCTCTTTTTTTGTATCCATATCAGAAAATGCCCAGGACCAGCTCCGCAATATTGCGGCTGTGGTCGCTGACGCGTTTCATGTTGATGAGAAGTTCCAGCATGACGAAACCGGTTTCGGGAGTGCAGATGCCGGCGTTCAGGCGCTCTACGTGGCTCTTGCGCATGGCTTTCTGCTTCTTGCTAACCTGTTTGGACAGATTGAGCGATTCCTGGGCCAGAATCTGGTCATGAGTTTCCAGGGCTTTGATGGACTTGGTGACGGCTTGGAGAATCACCACTTCCAGTTCCTTCATTTCTGCATTAGCCTGAGGAGAGAAATGGGTGCCGTTCTCGTTCATATCCCGGACCCGCTTTACGATGATTTCCGCGTGGTCCGCAATACGCTCGATGTCGCTGCAGGCGTGCATGAGGCCCGTGTGCATATTCGTCATCTCATCGTTCATATTCTGCTCGGACATCTTCGTCAGGTACACGGTGACGGCCTCTTCCAGGTTATCGATGACCGGTTCGTGTTCCTTCACGTAATCTACTTTCTTCTTATCGTACTCATCCACGCAGGCGAAGGCTTTCTGGATATTATCGATGGCCATATCCCCCATGCGGACCACTTCTTTCGTAGCCAGTCCCAGGGCGATAGCCGGCGTATTCATCACGTTCTGATCCAGGTATTTGGGCTGATAGGAAATCTCGCTTTCCTCACCGGGCATGAGCTTTTTGATCAGCTTCGTGAACGGTCCGGCAAAGGGCAGGAAGATCAGCGTATTCACGATGTTGAAGGCCGTATGGGCGTTAGCAATCTGCCGGGGAATATCTCCGATAGGGGACACGGACCAGACCAACCGGATAAATTGATGCATGAAGACCAGGGCGATGATACTGCCGATGGTATTGAACATGACGTGGGACAGGGCCACCCGCTTGGCATTGAGCCCCGCCTGAAGGGTAGCCAGGACGGCAGCAATGCATGAACCGATGTTATCCCCCAGCAGTACAGGAATGGCTCCTTCCAGAGGAATGATGCCCTGGGCAGCCATGGCCATCAGGATACCGACGGTCACAGAGGAGGACTGGAACACGACGGTCATGCACAGACCTACCAGGACACCCATTACAGGGTATTCGGAGAATTTGCCGAGGAACTCGATGACTGCCGGGTTATTCCGGATAGGAACCACTGCATTTTCCATCATGGACATGCCCAGCATTAGGATGCCGAAGCCCAGGAGCACATCGCCCAGATGTTTCAGGGTCTGCTTCTTCGCCAGAGCCCGGAGCACAAAGCCGATAAACAGGATCAGGGTAATGTAATCCGTCAGCTTGAAGGCGATCAACTGGGCCGTCATGGTGGTCCCGATATTGGCGCCCATGATGATGCCAAAGGCCTGCTCCAGGTTCATGAGGCCGGCGTTCACCAGGCCCACGGTCATAACCGTAGTGGCACCGGAAGACTGCAGCACGGCCGTCACGCCGGCCCCCAGAGCCACACCGTAAATGGTCCGTCTCGTCAGAGCTCCCAGGATCTTCTGGAGCTTGGCACCGGCTGCCTGCTGCAGTCCGTCGCCCATCATCTGCATGCCGTATAAAAATAGTGATATACCGCCTAAGAATAAGAATAGATGAAGCACGATTCTCTCTCCCCTGCATATATAGAATCTATATTCTCTTGAGCTATACCTACATCTCTGATTTTAACACGGCATTGGGGAGATTTCCACAGAATCTTTACGTAATTTTGACATATTCTTTACAATACGCGGTTAATTAAGAGCGAAAAGCGAAGAGATAAGAGTGAAGAGGAGTGCTCACGCACTGCACCCTCTTCGCTCTTCACTTTTCACTTTTCGCTTTTCGCTAAAAAAATCCCTGCCGCTTTCGCGACAGGGATTTTTTTATGACACGCTCAGATTATTTGTCTGCAGCGTCCAGTTTTTGGTAACCAGCCAGACGTTCTTCAGCGTCTTTCTTGGTCTTTGCATACAGGCTTTCAGCAATGTCAGGGAATGCT
>OMUE01000074.1 GCA_900314165.1 uncultured Acidaminococcus sp. | reverse complement strand
GGGAACATCACGCGCGCGGCGGAGCGGATGCTGACGTCGCAGTCGAATCTGTCGCGCCAGCTCGCCGATCTCGAGGAGCAGCTCGGCAAGAAGCTCTTTGAGCGCGGCGGTCGCAAGGTGCACCTGACGGAGGAAGGGCTGTTCTTGCAGCGCCGCGCGCAGGAGATCGTCGATCTCGAAGAGCGCACGGCAAAGGAAATCGCCGCGTTCGATGACATGACGAGCGGCGAGGTGCATCTCGGCGGCGCGGAGACGAACACGATGCATTTCATCGCAGACGTCATCCTGCGCCTGCGGGAAAAACAGCCGCATGTGACGTTCGATCTCATGAGCGGCAGCACAATTGAAATGACGGAGCTTCTCGACCGAGGACTCCTCGATTTCGCCGTTCTCGTCGAGCCCATCGACATGAAAAAATATGATTACCTGCAGCTGCCGGCGAAAGACCATTTCGGGCTGCTGATGCGCAAAGACAATCCGCTCGCACAAAAATCTGTCATCACGCCGAACAACCTCGGCGATCAGCCGCTCCTCTGCGCAAAACAGCAGCTGGACGGCAACGTGCTGAACGGCTGGCTGGGGCGTCCGATCGAGGAGCTGAACGTCGTCGCGCGCTTCAACCTCATCACGACGCCCGCCATGATGGTCGAGCAGGGGCTCGGCAGCGCCGTCACATTCTCAAATCTTGTCCCGACGCCAGATGGCGGCACGCTCTGCTTCCGCCCGTTCGAACCCGTCATCGAGGCACGTCTGTATCTTGTCTGGAAGAAGCATCAAGTCTTTCCCCGTCCGGCCGCCGTGTTTTTGGAAGCAATGCGCACGGCCATTCGTGATTTCGCGTAACAAGTCAGATGAAAAACGGGAACAGAAAATCCCGGACTGTAAAAAGGCCGGGATTCGGTTTAGAATTGAGATATGGAAACGATCAATTCTCCCCAAGATTATACGTCAACGGAACCACAAACCAGCACCGAATTCCTGTGAATCAGGCAGCGTAAATCTGCCGAGACAAATGAAAAACGTGCATAGAAAAAAGGCGATTTCACAACCGCCTGAGTTTCTATGCCCGTTTTTCGGTATCTGCTGCGAAAATGAGCGTGAAATTCTCCATTTGTCCCAACGGCACAATCTTTACTTCAACTCCACAAGACGGTAATGACGCTTTCCTACGCCTGATTTTTCAGCGTAATCGAGAATCCTTACATTATGGATTTCTTCCCAGTGCTTCTGTTTTGCCGGGTCGGACTGGCCAAAAGTCATATCTACGCAGGCCTGGTCCAGTGCCACTGGATCCAGGGAGGCCAGGATACCGATATCCCTGTGACTGGGGGCATCATTGCACTTGTCCGTGGGTTTTTCCGCATCCAGTACATTAATAAAGGCCCATTGCCTGTCTTTATCTGTAGTAATAGCTTTTGCACCATCCGCCATAGATTGCAGGAACACTTCCATATCCGCGGCCTGGTAGGAAGACAGGTTCGTACCGCCGCTATGCAGATTGCATTTGCCGGATACAGATGCCAAAGGAATCGTAATTCCTTTCAGGGCACCGTCATAGTCCCGGATATAGTGAGCTTTAAAAGGAACGATAGAAATCACGGTCTGATAACTCTTCAGGTGGGCCCCAACGCGATGAAACTTGATTACCTTTCCATCCACAGGCAGATCCATATCTCCATCCGCATCCAGGATGTCAATCGGCCCTACTTTCGCAAAGCCGTGTTCTTCTGCCACTTTCCTGCTGCCATCTGCCGTATCACGGGGTGATACAATATATGTAGAATCCAGGAACGTCCCTTTATAGGCCATAAGCAAATCTTTACTCATTTCTGCAGGCAGATAATGAACACCAGGTTCTTCAAATATGACTTTTAGGCCTACCTTGCCTTTGGGTTTCTGTCCCAGGGCATCGTAGGCTTTCTTCAGGTCAGCAGAACTAATATTTTTCGTAAAATACACAATAGGTGCCTTGCCATCTTCCGTCCTATAGGCAAGTTTCATGCTGGAAACTGAATTACCATTCCCAGTAGACGTTGCTACCGCTTGCGCTGCAGGTTTACTCCCAGACTGAGCCCCCTGGGAACCGCAGCCCGCTGAAAATACAGTACAAGTTGATAATGCCAATAAAATCGCAAGCTTCTTCAGATGCATAGAGTCACATCCTTTCAGGCAGACTAAAATGTGAATGTCAACCAAAAAGTGAGCCACTTGCTCACGAATTTTTGAGCCACTCTT
>OMUE01000078.1 GCA_900314165.1 uncultured Acidaminococcus sp. | reverse complement strand
CACGCTCATGTGCAGTACTCCTTTTTCATTTAAGTTCCTTCTTCGCGATTTTCCCCGTTGCCAGGTGGGGCATGGTTTCCAGCTGACGGAAGACCCGGGGGACTTTGTAGATGGCCAGATTCTGCTGCAGGTATTTTTTCAGGGCCCTGGGGTCCACGGTTTCCCCTTCCCGGACCGTGTAGAAGCAGCATCCGGCCTGGCCCCGGAGCTTGTCCGGGATGCCGATGACCGCCGCTTCGTCGATGCCCGGGTAGGCGTAGACCAGTTCTTCGATTTCCCGGGGATAGATGTTTTCCCCCATGCTGATGATCATATCCTTCAGCCGGTCCACAATCCGCAGGTATCCGTCCTGATCTTCCACCACCACATCGCCTGTGTGGAGCCATCCGTCCACCAGGGCATCTGCCGTGGCTTTCGGCAGATGCCAGTAGCCCAGCATTACATTGGGTCCTTTGACCAGCAGTTCGCCCCGGCTGCCCTGGGGCATTTCCCGGCCCTCCGGATCCACCACCTTCACCTGGATCTCCGGCAGGGGCAGGCCAATGGTGCCGCTTTTCACCTTCTCCGGGGGATTGACGGACACCACCGGCGAAGCTTCCGAAAGGCCGTATCCTTCAATGATGGGCTGATGGTACCGGGCTTCGAAAGCCTGGAGAAGGGAAAGCGGCATGGCGGTGCCTCCCACCACGGTGTACCGGACGGAGGCCAGGTCCTCCGGCTGTCCCCGGCGGACCAGCAGGGAACAGAGGGAAGGCACCAGGTACAGCACCGTCAGCTGCTGGTCCCGGATGAAATGGACAATGTCCTTCAGGTTCACGCTGTCATACAGGAAGATGGAGGCTCCCACCAGCAGTGGATTGATCAAGGCGGTGATCAGGCAGAAACAGTGGTACAGGGGCAGCACTGCCAGTACCCGGTCCTCTGGGGTGATGCGGAGGATTTCCTGGAACTGACGGGCGTTGCAGGTCACATTGGCGTGGGACAGCAGAGCCCCTTTGGGCCGGCCGGTGGTGCCGGAAGTATAGATGATGAGGAAAGGCTCCTGGTCCGTGAAGGTTTCCGAAAGAGACGGCGCTTCCGGGGCCGGGCTGTCCAGATACCCGTCCAGAGGCAGCTGGCGGATGGATCCCTCCAGATCCGCTGTGGCTTCCAGGGCGTTCCAGGCAAAAGGATTACCGGTATAGAGCAGTAAACTGGACTCAGAATCCCGGAGGATGAATCCCACTTCCCGCTGGCTCAGCTGGCTGTTGATGGGTACGGCAATGGCGCCCAGGGAAGCCAGGGCCAGATAAGCAACGATGTAGTGGACGGTTTTCCGGGAAAAAATGGCAACACGGGTCTGCTGCCGGATCCCCTGGGCATACAGGGCATTCCGGCATTGACGGACCAGAGTACGGAGATCCAGGTAGGTATAGGAACGGCCCTGGTCAAAGACCGCCAGCCGGTCCGGTTCACCAAAGGACAACAGATGGTGGACGAGCATGGTAAGGCCTCCTTTTATCAGATTTCTCTTTCTATTGTACCGTGAAAAAAGAAAATAGGGAAGAGTGAAGAGGGAGGCCGGGATGGGGTTGTTGCACGTTCTGTGCAACAACCCCCTGGTCGTAGAGACGCATAGCGGCTTAAGTCTGGAGCCTGAAGGCTGGAGCCAAATATTGAATTTGCAGGCAAATTTTTGAATATGCTGCAAAAACTGGTTGCCGCATACCGCAGGCAGCAGTCCCTTTTTCTTTCTCTTTCCTTCATGGTATAATGAGGAAAAAGTCATGCTAATCACTTAGCTTGACAGGAGGGAGGGGACCATGGAGCAATTTTTACAGGAAATGACAGAGCTCCTGCCGTTCCTGCAGGAACCCCGGTTTGGCATTCCTCTGCCTGTATTGTATCTGATCATAATGATCGGGGTGATCCTGTGGGGTGGGTCCCTCCGGGAACGGATCTTCCAGCTGGGGGCACGGGAGGCGGTGGGCTGGAGCATCTGGGTGTGGCTGGTCTGGCTGACCATCCGGCTGCTGCGGCTGACCCTGATTACCGGCTGGGCTGTCCTGGCCCGCCTGCTCTGGTACGGCTATTATCCCTGCATGGGGCTGCTGGCTTTTCTGGTGGTCTGGATCAGCTATGCCAGCAACCGGACCCCGGAAGACAGGGCTCTTCCCCGCTGGCTCCAGGGCCTGCTGCTTGTTGACCTTCTTTTAGCCGGGCTGGCCCTGACCAATGACTGGCATCAGCTGGTGTTCCAGATCCAGCCCAGTACCAATCCCCACCAGGATATCTATACCTATGGATTTGTGTATTACCTGATCCTGTTCAGTTATCTGGCCCAGCTGCTTCTGGCCAATGGATGGCTGTGCTGGAGGGCTTTCCGGGAAAAAATCAGTCTGGAGAGGCTGTGGCAGCCCTTTACGGTCATCCTGCTGTACGGAGGATACATTGCCAGCTATATCCTGCGGGTTTCCTGGATCTTCCGGAGTGAACTGGTCCTGTGGACGGCATTTTTCGGTTTCCTCTGGATGGAAGCCCTGCTCCGTTCCCGGCTGCTGCCGGGGAACAGTCAGTATCGGGACTGCTTTCTCCATTCCCGCCTGGGGCTGACCATCCTGGACCGGCAGGGACGTGTGGTGTACCAGTGCGAACAGCTGCCCGTCTCTCCGGACGGAGACTGGCAGCGGCGGACCATGCCCATTTCCGGAGGGCAGGTGGTATGGTACCAGGATATGGGAGAACTGCGCCAGAAGAAGAAAAAACTGGAACTGACGGCCCTGACCCTCCAACGGGTCTACCGGCTGCGGCGGAACTGGGAAAAAATCCGGAGAGAACGGATCCATCAGCAGACCCGGCAACGGATCTATGAGGAAGTGGAGGGCATCCTCCAGACCAGAGGTCCTCTTTTCCAGCAATATGCCCGGGCCCTGGCACAGGCGGAAGGGGGCCCTGAGGCCCGGCAGCTGGTGGCCCGGCTCAATGTGCTGGCCTGCTACCTGAAGAAGCAGTGTGTGCTGCTGCTCCGGGGACGGGAAGACAACTGTCTGCCGGTCCGGGAACTGCAGCTGGCGGTCCGGGAACTCTGCCATTACCTGGAACGGACCGGGGTGAAGACGCTGGTGGACGATCGTCTGGAGGGGCAGCTGCCGGTGACAACGGCCCTGGCTTTCTTCCAGCTGCTGGAGGAGGCTTCGGAAGAGGCGGTGCGCCAGGGGGAAAGTTCCCAGATCTGCTGCTTCAAAGAAAGTGAGAAGGGATGGGAGCTGTCCCTGCTCTGGGATCCCCGGCTCTGGGTCCGGGAATTTGTGGCGCAGCATCAATCTCGTTATGGCAGGGGCCTGTTCTGCCGGGAACTGGAATACGGGAGCAGTCTGGTTCTTCAGCACCAGAAGGGGGACGGATCATGGTAGATTTTGTAAAGCTGGGACCTCTGTTCCACCGGGTGCTGGTGCTGCTGGGCTTTGTGGGGCTGATGAGCCAGAGCCTCCTGATCTATTTCCTCCAGCCCCTTCCCCGGTTCCGGTTTCGCCGCCGGAAAGCGCTGGAAGGGGTGATCCTGGTCCTCCTGATCCTCCTGGAAAGCGATCTGATCCAGGATATCCAGCTGAGCCGGGAAGAGCCCTATGGTACGGGGTTCCGTCTGGTCCTTGGCGGCAGTCTCCTGGTGCTGACCCTGTGGCAGCAGGGAGATTCAATCAGGTGTCTGTCCCTGTGCCTGGCCGGAATGGCGATCCTGCCCTTTTTCGACGGGAGCTATCCCTGGGAGATGGGCCTGGCCCTGGGGCTTTTTCTGGTGCGGTCCCTGGATCTCCTGCCGGAAACCATCCAGGAAAAACGGATGCAGATCACAGAGTATTCCATTCAGGAAGCCATTGATTCTTTAGAGGAAGGGGTCCTGATCTCGCTGGCCAGCGGCGAACCGGTGCTGATGAACCGGGCCCTGTTCCGGTATACGGAAAGTGTCCTGGGGGTGGGGATCCGGAACGGCAATATGCTGTGGCACCTGCTCCAGGACGTCCGCAGGCCCGGGCTGCATCGGGAAAACCAGGGCAGAGGGCTGCTTTTCCGGCTGCCGGACGGCCGCTGGCTGCTGTTCCAGCGGGTCAAGATCTATTTCCAGGGGCAATCCCACTGGCAGCTGACTGCCAGTGATGTCACGGAACTCCAGCGGCTGAACCAGTCCCTGGACCAGCAGAACCGGCAGCTGCAGCAGAAAAATGCCGAGCTGAAGGAACTGCTCCAGCATGTCCAGGAAATCCAGAGCCGGGAAACCCTCCGGGAAATCCGGATCCGGATCCATGATCTGATAGGGATGCGGATCAGCCTGCTCCAGCAGGTATTGAACAACAGGAATTTTGCGGATTACCAGCGAATCATGCCCCTTTTGGTCAGCATGCTTTCTGATGTGCGGCAGGAAATCCGGGTGAAACCCCAGGTGCGGCTGGCTGAACTGGTCTCTGTGTACCGGAAGCTGGGGGTACTGGTCACCGTGCGGGGAAATCTGCCGGAGGAGGAATGGAAAGGGGAACTGTATGTGCAGATCATCCGGGAAGCCCTGACCAATGCCGTCTGCCATGGGCGGGCCAGCCAGGTGGCTCTGGTCCTGGACGAAGAAAACCTTCTGATCCAGGACAATGGACTGGGCTGCACCGGACCCGTCCAGGCAGGAGGCGGGCTTACCGGGATCCGGGAAAAAGTGGAAAGCCGGGGCGGGAAACTGGACGTTTCCGGGACCCCTCATTTTATACTGAAAATCCGTTTTGGGATGGAAGAAAAGGAAGGGACGAACGATGATCCGTATTCTGCTGGTGGATGACCAGAAAATCCTGCTGGATGGGCTGGCCAGGCTGCTGGAACCTTATGAAGACCTGGAGGTGGTGGGGCAGCTGCCCTTTTCGGAAATGGTGGAAACAGCCTGCGGCCGGCTGAAGCCCCATGTGGTACTGATGGATATCTGCATGGAAGGGAAGACCAGCGGGATCGAATGTACCCGGAAGATCAAAAAGCATTTTCCCCAGATCAAAGTCATCATCATGACCGGTTTCCAGGATGTGCATTTTGTGGAACTGGCCCAGGAGGCGGGGGCGGACAGTTTCATCTACAAAGAAAGTGCTGCAGACCAGTTCGTGGACTGCATCCACCGTACCATGGAGGGGGAGCATCTGTTCCCGGATGTCCAGGAACGGACCACCTTTGGATTTTACAACGCCACCCTGACCCAGCGGGAAATCCAGATCCTGCACCTGGTCTGCCAGAACCTGAGCTATCAGGAAATCGCCGACCGGCTGCAGCTGACCCGCCGGACCGTCAGCTTCCACATCAGCAACATGCTCAGCAAAACCGGCCACAAAAGCCTGGTGGGACTGGCTGTGGAAGCGGCAGAGAAGGGGTATGCAGGGAGGGAGTAGGTCTGTTGCTGGGGCAACAGACCCTGTCAGCAGTCAACTGTCAACTGCCGAAGGAAGCCAGTAAACTGGCTTTGAACAAGGGCAACAATTGGATAAATCGTACCTGTAGGGGCAGCAGGCCC
>OMUE01000132.1 GCA_900314165.1 uncultured Acidaminococcus sp. | reverse complement strand
CCCGCTTTGCCGGCCATTCCAAATACAGCCTGAAGAAGATGTTCCGCTTTGCCCTAGACGGTATTACGAGCTTTTCCCGGACGCCTTTGCGCCTGGCCCTGTACATCGGGGTATTTTCCGGCCTCTGCAGCCTGCTGCTGATCTTCCACGTGATCTATGAAAAGTACATCGAACAGGATGTGGTCCCCGGTTGGACCACCCTGGCCGCTACGCTGTTCTTCCTGGGCGGCATGCAGCTTATTGGCATTGGCATTGTAGGCGAGTATGTAGGGCGTATCTTCGATGAGGTGAAACAGCGTCCGTTGTACCTGGTTCGCGAGCACCTGGTGAAAAAGCCGTAAACTCCTTTAGCGATCTATCAGTCAGAGAACATATCCTGTCTGTGAAGAAAGGAGAACTTCGCCATGACTAAACTTCTTGTGCTGTTTGTGTTCTTCCTTCAGCTTATGATTGTACCCTTTAGGGCTCTGGCGGCTCCGGAAATTCCTGCCAGGCCTGCAACAGATATCTATGTGCAGGATACAGCCAAAGTGCTAAAGGACGAAACCGTCAAGACCATCAATCAATATGGCAAGGCCCTGGATAAAAAGACAAAGGCTCAGATCGTAGTCGTGACCATACCCACCCTGGAGGGAGCTTCTCTGGAGGAATATTCCCTTGCTATTTTCCGTGGCTGGGGCATCGGGGACAAAAAGCTGAATAACGGCGTCCTCATGCTGGTGGTGACTAAAGATAGGAAGAGCCGGCTGGAAATCGGGTATGGCCTGGAAGGGGCTCTGCCGGATGGCAAGACCGGCCGGATCCAGGATAAATATATGGTGCCCTACTTCAGGAACAACGACTTTGATGCAGGGATTTTAAACGGCTACAAAGCTCTCCTGGAAGAAACCCTGAAGGAATATAAGGTGAACCCTGAGGAGCTGGACGTAGGTTCCATCCAAGCCAAAGAAGGGTCTGACGAAGAGGTGGATGAGATCATGATGTGGATCATCATCATCGTGATCGTCTGGGTGATCTTGGCCACTGCTTATGTCGTGGTCACCAACAAAAAAGGCGACAAAGGTGGCTCCGGCGGCCATGGTTACTACAGGGACTCAGATACGGACTCCCATGATGATTTCGGTGGATTCGGGGGCGGCAGCGGAGGAGGCGGCGGATCCAGCAGATCCTGGTAAGCTTGCTCACGGTCTTCTAATCTGCGTACAGAAAGGAGAGCGTCCTATGGATGGACTGAGAAAGTGGTTTCGGAATGGGTTGATGGTTCTGTGTTCTGTTCTCTGTCTGCTCTTGTGGGGAGTAGAAAGCAGAGCTGCTTATGCCGGTGTAGCTTCCGGTGGCAAATGGGTGGTGCAGATCTATTTCTGCGGCTCTAATCTGGAATCCCAGCACGGTTCTGTAACGAATGATATGGCGGAGCTGACCGCTGCCCTTCCTTCTGACAATGTGACCTTTCTTTTGGAAACAGGGGGCACTACAAAATGGCAGAACGATGTGTTCCAGGCCGGAGAAATCGGCCGTTACGCCTATTCTAAAGACGGCCTGAAGCTGCTCCAGAAGCTGCCGGATGCGGATATGGGCAAGGGTGCCACGCTGGCAGATTTCGTGAAATTTGGCCAGGAAAACTTTCCGGCGGACCACCGGGTCCTGATTATCTGGAACCACGGTGGCGGCACTGTCTTCGGCGCCTGCCAGGATGAACGGACGGGCAGCATCATGAGCCTGAACGATATGCAGGATGCTCTGGCCACGGTGTATCAGAAGGACACGGCCAATCCGCCTCTGGATATCATCGGCTTTGATGCCTGCCTGATGTCTTCCTACGGTACGGCAGGAACCTTTGAAGGGTATGCCAAATATCTTGTGGCTTCCCAGGAATTGGAACCGGGCAATGGCTGGAATTATGCAGGCATCGTCCAAGGCTTCAAGGATGGCTTTGGAGATGATCCGGCAAAACTGGGAAAAATCATCTGCGATACCTATATGAAGGGCTGCAAGGATGCGGGAACTGATGGGATGGCAACCCTTGCCGTCACCAATCTGGCCAAGATGCCCCAGCTGCGGGAAGCCTACGAAAGCATGGGGGTGGAGGCTATTAAGGCCGTACAGAAGGATCCTCAAGCCTTCTTTACCGAGTATGCCCGTGCCGCAGAAAAATCCACAAATTATGGTGGCAATACGAAAAATTCCGGCTATACGGATATGATCGACATGGGGGATTTTGCGGAGAATACCCAAAAATTGCTGCCTGGCAGCTATAACAATCTGCAGGCTGCCTTAAGCAATGCGGTGATTTATAAAGTGGGTGGTAAGTACATGGGCCATTCCCGTGGATTGTCCTGCTATTATCCCATTCTGGCCGATACGGCCATGCAGCAAAAATTTGAAAGCGTCCGTGGCAGTGCCGAAAGCTATAAAACCTTGTACAAGTATTTCGTCACTGGTGGGGCCATTCCCAACGCGCCCAAGCTGGCTTTCGACATCCATTCTATGGAAGACCTGGCGGTGAACGTGGACGACGAGGGGTCTCTGTACACCCAGCTGAATCAGCGCCAGATGGATAATCTGTCTGCAGTACGCTGCCAGTTCGTCTATTATGATAAGGATATCCTGATGGTTCTGGGCAGTGATTCCAATGTAAATGTGGATTGGGGTACCGGTCTGGTCAAGGATAATTTTGACGGCACCTGGCCTATGCTGGATGGTCATCCCATCTATATCGAAGTCATGAATGAAACGGACAAGCAGATTACCTATTTCGTCCCCCTGAAGGTCAATGGAAACGAAACCAATATGATTGTCGTGTATGACGGCGATGCTCAGGCCTATAAGATCCTGGGAACCCGTCACGAATTGACGGATGGCATGGGAGACAAGAACCTGCAGCAGTTGAAGCCCGGCGACACTATTACTACCCAGCTGTTCGGCATGGATATCCAGAGCGACGGCGATGACCTGGTCCGGGCGGATGGCGAAACCTTCCAGCTGCAGGACGGCTTCAAGGTGGCAGATGATGAAGTAGGCGATGGCAAATACGGCTATATGTTCGAATTTGTGACGCCGAAAGGGGATTCTGCCTTGTCGGCTGTGGCTTCCTTCAGCATTCAGCAAGGGAAGATTACTACCAGTAACGAAATGCAATAAAGGCGGAAAGAGCGGGCGAAACGTGAAAACCTTGTGAAAACTCAGCCCGGCAAATAGACAGACAAGCCTGAAATTGCTATAATTATATTTGTTGATAAATAACTTTAATTCAGTAAAGAAGCCGAATCACAGAGACTGTGAACGGGGGAACCAAAGTTGGGGTTAATTTCTTCGGAATAGGGCATCTCGACCCGCACCCGGCAGCTAACCTCGTAGGCGTAATCGAGAGGATGTGTATTTATAATGAGGAGGATGATGCTTGGCGTAATGCTGGCGGCCGCTATGACCGTAGCGTTACCTGCCACGAACGCGTTGGCTAGTTTCCGACAGGGTCAGTCCGGTCCGGACGTAGCGGCCATTCAGGAAAAGCTGATGATGGAAGGGTATGACATCGGGATCCCTGACGGCGTCTTCGGTGCCCGTACGACAGCGGCTGTGAAGAAATACCAGAAACGCATGGGTCTGGTAGCGGATGGCGTCGTAGGGGATTATACCTATAAGAAGCTCATGGGCAAGAAGATGCCTTCCAAGAGAAGTATCCGCAGCCATGGGTATGGTTACGGCAGCTATGGCAGTGCCAGTGCCCGAGAGCTCATCAGCATCGCCTATAACTATGTTGGCGTTCCTTATGTATTTGGCGGCACCACACCCTGGGGGTTTGACTGCTCCGGCTATACGCAGTACGTATTCCGGCAGATGGGTATCGAAATTCCCCGCACGGCGGATGCACAGTACTACAGCTTCCCGAAGGTTTCTTCCGGAAATCTTCAGCCAGGGGATCTGGTCTTCTTTGAAACCTACGAATATGGGCCTTCCCATTGCGGCATTTACATTGGCAACGGTCAGATGCTGCAGGCAGGGAGCAGTACCGGCGTAACAGTATCAAACGTATTCAGCGGGTATTGGGGAGCAAGATACATCGGAGCGGCAAGAGTCCTCTGAAAATAAATAAAGACAATGCGGCGCTTTTCTCCAAAGGGGGAAGAGCGCCTGTTTTCTGTGATTTGCAGGAACAATTGAAAAGGTGTAAAATAGGACTAATACACATTTGGGGTGTGTATAGTTCTTTTAGTTAGGGTGAAAGAAATGGAAATCCATGAAGCAACAGAAATGTATCTGGAAACAATCCTTGTTTTGAAGAACAGACTGGGCCTGGTCCGGTCCATCGACGTGGCTACGGAAATGGGGTATTCCAAGCCTACTATCAGTGTGGCCATGAAGAAATTCCGCCAGGAAGGCTTGGTGACGGTGGACGAATCGGGCTTTATCAATCTGACGGAAAAGGGCCGTGACATCGCAGAACGAATCTACGAGCGCCATCAGGTGCTGACCCACATCCTGGTTTCTTTGGGCGTGTCCAAAGAAAATGCGGAACAGGATGCGTGCCGGATTGAACACGACATCTGCGATGAAACCTTTGAAGCACTGAAAAAGCAGTACGTGAAGCTGAGAAATAAAAAAGAAAAATAATAGCGAAGAGTAAAGAGGGAAGAGGGTCCGCTGGACGGCCCCACCACCATGCCTTTCGGCATGGTTCCCCTCCCCTGCGGGGATGACAGGGCTCTGCCCGGCCTGCGGCCTGTCGCCCCCGTAGGGGGAGAGGGCCAGCAAAGCTGGCGAGGGGGTAGTCCGGAGGACTGCTCGTACTGACGTCTCACCCAAGGTACCAAAAGCGGCTGTATGCGGACAGCCGCTTTTTTTATAAAGAAAGGATGAATAGGATGAAATTTACCTGCTATACTACATTGCCTGCAGAGGCACATGCTATCCGGGATGAAGTATTTGTGAAGGAACAAGGGTTCCAGGTGGAATTTGACGAACGAGACAACCATTGCCACCATGGACTTCTGACGGAAAACGGACAGGCTCTGGGAACCTGCCGGTTCTTTGAAGACGACGAGGAATCGGGAGTCTATATCCTGGGGCGCATCTGCGTCCGCAAGACTGCCAGAGGGTCCGGTGCAGGCTCCGAACTGGTCCGGGGGGCCGAAGCAGCCATAAAAGAATTAGGCGGCAAAGACATCCGCCTCCATGCCCAGGTCCGGGCCCAGCATTTTTATCATCTTTTAGGCTACAAGGAATATGGTTCCATTAAGGACGAAGAAGGCGTGCCCCATCAGTGGATGGGAAAGACTCTGTAAAAGCGAAGAGGCGCCGTGGCGTACTTGGTAAAGATGATAGATGACAGATGATAGAACCTGTTGTCGGGGGTTAGAAGTTTACTGTCGTAGGTTTACAGTGATTAAAAGGCAAGGCCTGCGGCCATCTGACTTCTGACTTCTGACATCTGACTTCCAGTGCGGAGCACACGCCTCTCGTGACAAAACTGTAGAATCCTGAATTCGTCTTTTTGATTTTTTTAGGGTATGATATAATACGAACTAAGGAACAGGGCACTGCCAACTGTGCATTTGACAGGACCCCGTCCCCAAGCGGCAGTGTGCTGCCAGAATAAGCGGGGTATAACAATTATGGATAGACAACAAACGGTTTTGATTGCTGATGACGAGCCTCAAATCCGTGAAATTCTCAGCATTTATTTCAAAAAAGAAGGGTTTAAGGTCATTGAAGCACAGGACGGGGCAGAAGCTCTGGTCCAGGTCCAGGCTGGCAAGCCAGACATCATCCTATTAGACATCATGATGCCTGTGCTGGATGGCCTGGAAGTCTGTAAGCAGGTCCGGAAGATTTCCGATGTGCCCATCATCATGCTGACGGCTAAAGATTCGGATGACGACCGGATTCTGGGTCTGGAAATCGGGGCTGACGACTACATTTCCAAGCCCTTCAACACCCGGGAAGTCGTAGCCCGTGTCAAAGCGGTGCTGCGCCGTACAGGCCAGACCGTCACCACCCAGAACAAACAGGTCCTTGAATATCCGAACCTGATGATCAATCTCAGTGAATACCGGGTTGTGGCTTTTGGAAGAGAAATCACGTTTACGGCCAAAGAAATGGAACTGCTGTGGTGCCTGGCCTCCAATCCTGGCATTGTGTTCAGCCGGAACCAGCTGCTGGAAAAAATTTGGGGCTACACGTACTACGGCGATACCCGGACCGTGGATACCCATATCAAACGGGTTCGTCACAAACTGGATATTCCTCCTGACTCCACCTGGGATATTATGACAGTGTGGGGCGTTGGCTACAAGTTTGAGGTTAAAAAGTGAAAAAATCATTAAGTTCCAGGCTCATGTATAGTTACATGGGCCTTATTGT
>OMUE01000252.1 GCA_900314165.1 uncultured Acidaminococcus sp. | reverse complement strand
CGCAGGCCGTAATGGTGATCATGGAGCCGCACATATGGATGTTGGCGCACAGGGGGATGACGAAGTTGCGGATCTGGGCGCTGACGCCGTTAGCTTCGGCGCACTGCAGGTTTACAGGGATGGTAGCTGCAGAGGACTGGGTGCCCAGGGCGGTGGTGTAGCCGGGAATCTGGTTCTTCAGCAGGGTGAAGGGGTTTTTGCCGGCGATGGTACCGGCAGCCATGAATTGGACTACTAACAGGATCAGGTGCATGGCGATGACTACCAGGAACACTTTCCACAGCACGCTCAGAATCACGAAGGTCTTGCCGGATTTCGTCATGTCTACAAACGTACCGCAGATGTACAGCGGCAGGAAGGGTACGATGGCGTGGTTCAAGACCTGGTCGATAATCTTGGAGAAGTCCTTGAAGCAGTTGTACAGGCTGTCGCTGATTTCTTTGCCCCGGAGGCTGGACAGGCACAGGCCAATGATGAAGGCCAGGACTACGGAAGAGATGGTGTCCAGGATGGGCGGGATGGTAATGGAGAAGTAGGGTTCCACCGTGACGCCGGCGGTCTTGGCGATTTCATCCAGCACGCCTGCATTAATGAAGGAAGGGAACAGGTTGTCCGCTACGAAGAAGGAGAACGTACCGCCTACCAGGGTGGACGCGTATGCAATGAGGGCAGTAATCACTAATAATTTGCCGGCGCCCTGGGACAGGTCCGCAATGCCCATGGTCACATAGGCCAGAATCATAAGGGGAATGACGAATTTCAGGAAATTGCTGAAGATGCCGGACAGGGTCACAACGATCCGGCACACTTCTGTGGGCAGGAATTGACCGATTAAAGTACCGATGATGATGGCGATGATGATCTTTGGAACAAGACCTAGTTTCATGATGATAACCTCCTAAATGTTGGCCGTATGGCCCATGGCTCTGGAATGCCGCGTTTGACTTTTCTGTAATTTGAGTGTACTATGAAAGTAAATATAAATCAAATTAATATACTGAATACAATTCATGAAAAATTTTAAACAGTTAGAGGCAAAAGTTACAAAATGGAACTAAGACAGCTAAAAAGTTTTTTGAAAATTGTGGAATTGCAAAGTTTTTCCAAAGCAGCAAAGGCGTTAGGGTACTCACAATCCGCCCTAAGCATACAGATCCGGGAGCTGGAAGAGGAACTTGGCGTGAAACTCTTTGACAGGCTGGGGCGGCAGATCATCATCACCCAGCCGGGAGAGGATCTGGCCCAGCGGGCCCAGGCCATCCTGCACCAGACCCGGGAAATCGAGAACCTGTGGCAGAACCGGCCCCCGGCAGAGACCCTGCACCTGGGCATGATCGATTCCCTGTGCGAAGCCTGGATGCCCCAGGTCATGGAATATTTTGCGAAGTACTATCCGGAAATCCACGTGACCATCACTATCAATTCCCCCAGCGTGCTGCTGGAAGCCCTGGACCACAACCGGGTGGACCTGGTGTACATCCTGGATAAGCCGCTATATAACCCGAAGTGGAACCGGGTGCTCAGCGAGAAGGAGAGCATCGTCTTCGTAGGGTCCCGGGACAATCCTCTCGTGTGGCGCAAGGAGGTCACGCTGCCGGAGCTCATGTCCCAGCGGTTCTTCCTGACGGAGAAGGCGGATAACTACCGGCTGAGCCTGGACCAGTATCTGGCGGCCCGGCAAATGAACCAGAAGCCCTTTTTGGAAGTGGGGGACACAGGGTTCATCCTGAACATGGTCCAGAGGAACTTGGGGCTGTCGTTCCTGCCTCAGTATGTCATAGAAAACAGCCAGTACAGGGACCGGTTGAAGGTCATCAATGTGAAGGGGTTCCACATGTCCCTGTACCGCCAGCTGTTCTACCATAGCGACAAGTGGCTCACCATGGGCATGAAGGCGTTTTTGAATCTGCTGCCGACTATGAAAGGTGAAAAGTGAAAAGTGAACAGTAAAAAGCGAAAAGCGAAGAGCGAAAAGTGGGGCTCTGCCCAGCCCCCTCGCCATTGCCTTGCAAAAGAGCTCCGCTCTGCCCCCTCGCCATTGCTA
>OMUE01000126.1 GCA_900314165.1 uncultured Acidaminococcus sp. | reverse complement strand
AAGAGTGGCTCAAAAATTCGTGAGCAAGTGGCTCACTTTTTGGTTGACATTCACAAGCATTTCCCACTTCCGGTTTCAACATTCAGGAAGCTGGGACAGATGATCTAGTAGACTATGTATTGAGCAACAGGGTATCATTTTCAGTTATTCCAAAAGAAAAAGCTGCACTTCCCTCCTCACTTAAGGTGGAATTAATCTATATGGAATCTATTCAACTCATTGCTGCCCCCGATGCTTTTCCTGACAATGTCTACATTGACAGAACCACACGGCTGGTAGATTTCAAAAAGCTGGAGGATTTTCCTTTCATCGGTATTAAAAAACGTCATGCCATCCACAAGAAGGCGCAAAAAATTTTTCAAAAATTTGGAGTGGCACCTCATGTGCTCATGGAAGTGGATAGCACCATTACTGCCGCTCAGCTAGCTGCTTGTGGTCTAGGTTACACACTTGTCTCTGATAGAGCCAGAAAGATGTTAGGCCCAACAGCCCAAAATTACACCTACAGCTATTCCAAACAACCTATCCAGTGGGAAATCAATGCAATTTATAGAAAAGATGCTTATCTGAACAAGGCAGAGCGGTATTTCATAGATTTGTTAAAGGAAAAGTTTGGAACAGCCGAAAAGGCAAAAATCGAAATTCAGAGGTAGAAGAGACAGATTTTACTCCTAATCAAAAAATCTGCGTACCATAGAAGGGTACGCAGATTCTTTCATTTGCTAAATGCAAAAGGCAAAAGACTAAAGACCTTTTATTAAATTATTTATCCAGTTGGCTTCTCAGATACCGCAGCTGACCACCGGCCAGGATGACGTCCGCAGCAGAATCGGACAGGTCTACGGTGCATTCGAAGGTGATGTTCTTGGTTTTGTCCGTTACAGTGACTTTCTTGGTTTTGATCTGGGCCGGGAAGTCCTGGATATCCAGTTCGTCGGACAAGTCAATCTTGTCATAGTCGGCCGGGTTGGCAAACAGCAGGGGCACCACGCCATGGTTTACCAGGTTGTTCTTGTGGATGCGGGCCATGCTCTTGGCAATGACGGCTTTGACGCCCAGATACATAGGATTGATGGCCGCGTGTTCCCGGGAAGAACCCTGCCCGTAGTTTTCCCCGCCGATGATGATGCTCTTGCCATAGGCTTTAGCCCGTTCAGAGAAGTCCGGGTCGTAGTTATGGTAGCAATACTTGCTCATGAGGGGGATGTTGGACCGCATGGAGGACAGTTCTGCAGAAGCAGGGGTAATGTCGTCCGTCGTAATGTTGTCCCCGGCTTTCAGGCTGACCTTGCATTCCAGATGCTGTTCCGGCGGGTCGGGAATGGGCAGGGGTTTGATGTTGGGTCCCCGGACGATTTCCACCTGGGCAGCTTCTTCAGGAGGCAGGGGCGGCAGGATCATGGAGTCGTCAATAGGATAGCTGTCCGGTTCATGAATGGTATCCAGTACAGCTACTTCGTCCCCCATTACGTCTTCTGCCGTGCAGAACGTGCCTTTGATAGCGATGGCGGCAGCCGTTTCCGGGCTCACCAGGTACAGGTGAGCAGTGGGGTTGCCGCTGCGGCCCTTGAAGTTCCGATTGGAGGTACGGACGGAGATGGCATTGGTAGCAGGGGACTGACCGATGCCGCAGCAGGCGCCGCAGGCGATTTCCGTCAGTCGCACGCCGGCATCCAGCAGCATGTCGATGTAGCCGTCATGCATAAGCTGTTTGTAGATCTGCTTCGTAGAGACGCCGCAGGTGCAGGATACGTTTTCGTTCACGTGGCGGCCTTTAAACACCATGGCCGCTTTGGCAATATCCTGATAGCTGCCGTTGGTGCAGCTGCCGAAGAACACCTGCTGGACCGGTTTCTTTTCCACTTCGGACACCTTTTTTACCTGGTCCGGCTGATCCGGGCAAGCCACCATAGGTTCCAGGCTGCTCAGGTCGATTTCCACTTCTTCGTCGTAGCTGCAGCCTTCGTCCGGCACCATTTCTTTGTATTCCGCTTCCCGGCCCTGGGCCTTCATGAATTTATAAACCGTTTCATCCGCCGGGAAGATGGAAGTCGTTGCTCCCAGTTCAGCACCCATGTTCGTAATGGTAGCGCGAGCCGGCACTTCCAGGGTTTTCGCCCCGGGGCCAACGTATTCGTACACTCTGCCCAGACCACCTTTGACGGTGAAACGGCGCAGCATTTCCAGGATTACATCTTTAGCTGCCACACCGGGGCGCAGTTTCCCGGTCAGGTTTACCTTTACCACCTTCGGCATGGTCAGCCGCAGAGGAACACCGGCCATAACCGTAGCACAGTCCATGCCGCCCCCACCGATTGCCAGCATGCCGATGGCACCGCCGGAAGGCGTATGGCTGTCCGTGCCCAGGCTGGCCTTGCCGGGAGCCCCGAAGCGGGCGAACTGAACGGCGTGCATGATGCCGTTGCCGGGCCGGGACAGGTAGATGCCATAGTGACGGGCCAGGGTCTGCAGGAAGATGTGGTCGTCAGGGGTCTTGCTGTCGATGTACAGCAGGTTGTGGTCCAGGTAGCTGACGGAAGCCTCCGTCCGCACTCTGGGAATGCCCACGCCTTCGAAAGCCAGGTAACACATAACCGCGTTGATATCATGGGTCAGGGTTTGGTCAAACTTCACGTATATTTCGTCTCCCGGGTTCATAGCAGACGGTTTTGCCAAATGAGCCCGCAGGATTTTTCTCGTTAAATTTTCAGCCATGTTAATCGCTCCTTATTTCTTGTAATAATTGATCAGGCACCCGCTGGCAAGGATCTGTTTTTCTTCGTCCGTCAGCTTGCCCAGCGTCGCTTCAAAGGTTTCTCTGCCCAGGATCTGTACCGTAAAGGGAGCATCGCTCTTGGCAATGGCTTCCCGTACATTGGGAACAATCAGCACGTCCCCTACCTGCAGCTGTGGCAGCTTCTTTACAACCATGGGCAGCAGGCCCCAGTTGATCAGGTTGGACCGGTACCGCTTCGTAGCGTAGGTTTCCGCCAGGTTGGCAAAGCCGCCCAACACCTTCTGGTTGCTGACCGCCTGTTCCCGGCTGGACCCGTCGCCTACGTTTTCTCCGGCAATCATACTGCCCAGCAGGATGTCTTCCCGGGAGCACTGCAAGGCCTCGCAAACCTTGCGGATTACAGCTTCCCAGTCGCCGTCCAGAGCTTCGCCCTGCCGCAGCATCTGTTCTGCATGGCGGACAGCCTTGGACCGTGCCCGGTACTCCGGATCCCGGCTCTGCAGGGTGTATTCGGAAATCTTGTTGGGGTTAGCTCTGTAAGCTGTAGCTTCCCCGGAGGGCAGCAGCTCGTCCGTAGTCAGGGTTCCCGGATACAGCCCGGCAATCTTCAGCACCAGATGTTTCCGGTAGGCTTCCATGTCCGGCCAAGGAGCGATGTTCGGTCCCATGCGCAGCTGGGCTTCCGGCTGAGCCTTGCCCCAGTTGTTCACCACCTGACCTTCGTAAATGGCCTTATCGAATACGTAAGGGTGATCTTTATAAGTCACATCCAGTTCCGTAGCTGCCATCAGCCGACCCCCGTTGCGGACCGTAGCCGCAATGGAACGGGCATCCATGAGGATAGAGGCAGCCATCTGTCCTTCTCTGGGCTTGCTGCCTTCCCGGTTTGGATAGTTCCGGGTCACGTGGCGGATGGACAATTGCCCGTCCGCCGGCACGTCCGTAACCCCAAAGCAGGGTCCGCACATGCTGGGCCGGATTACGGCGCCGGCAAGGGTTAAGGTGGCGCTGATGCCATTTTTCATCATGGCCAGATTTACAGGCTGGCTGGCGGGGTTGATGCCCAGGAACGGGCCGTCACCGGGCAGTTCGCAGCCTTCCAGGATGTCGGCCATGGCAGCCATGTTGTCGTACATGCCGCCGGAGCAGCCGGATACGGCAGCCTGGTCGATGTACAGTTCCCCATTGCGGAGTTTCGTCTGCAGGGAGAAGGGAGCTCCCTTGATTTTTGCGCCTTCTGCTTCCACCTGAGCCAGATATTTTTCCGGATCCGCCTTGAATTCCCGGATGGATACGGCGTTGCTGGGATGGAACGGCAAGGCCATCATGCATTCCACGGTGGACAGATCTATGCGGATGACCCCGTCGTAGCAGGCCACGTTTCCGGGGGCCAATTCCTTGTAATCCTGTTCCCGTCCATGGAGGGCCAGATATTGCCGGACCTTGTCATCCGTGCACCAGATGGAGCTCAGGGCGCCGCTTTCCGTAGTCATTACGTCGATGCCCATGCGGTATTCCACGGACAGGTCAGCGATGCCGGAGCCCAGGATTTCCAGGACTTTATTCTTCACAAAGCCTTTCTTGAACACGGCGCCGATGAGAGTCAGAGCCACGTCCATAGGACCTACGCCCGGCTGAGGTTTCCCTGTCAGCACCACGGCGATGACGTCAGGCCGTGCTACATCGTAGGTCTGGCCCAGCAGCTGCTTGGCAATTTCGCCACCCCCTTCGCCGATGCCCATGGTGCCCAGAGCCCCATAGCGGGTATGACTGTCGGAGCCCAGGATCATCTTGCCACCGCCGGCCATGCATTCCCGCATATACTGGTGCAGGATGGCCCGATAGCGAGGCACGAAGATGCCGCCGTACTTTTTCGCATTGTCCAGACCGAAGCGATGGTCGTCCTCGTTAATGGTGCCGCCTACGCCGCACAGGGTATTGTGGCAGTTGCTCAGCACATAGGGCACGGGGAATTTCTTCAAACCGGAAGCCCGGGCCGTCTGCAGGATGGACACGTAGTTATTGTCCGGGGACACCAGCGCATCAAATTTCAGTTTTAGCTGATCCATGGAGCTGCCCTGATTGTGGGCCGCCAGGATCTGCCAAGCCATGGTCTGCTGCTGTGCCGCTTCTTTCGTCAAACCTTCCGGAGAAACCTGTTCTCCCTCTCTATTCAGGAACACAGGTCCCTGCTGCAAAGTAATCATCCTCTATCTCCTCCTTAACCAACCATCCGTTGAACCTCTTCATTACAATCCTATTGTATAAAATTCAATCTATTCTGACCAATACATGTTCAGGAATGATTAATATATAGAATTCTTTATAATGTTTCTCTTTTATATATTTACCTTTCTATTAGCTAGTATAGGAAATTATAATTAACTTTCTGTTTGCACTAACCCGTAGGGGCGCCCCAGAGCGTAGCGGCGGTGCGCCCGTTAAAAATGTTGAATAGCCTGGATGCGGGTTTGCCGCCGGGGCCTGCAGCCCCTCTGGAAAACCCCTACGGAGGCGTATCGTAATTTGGTGTGTATTTTTAGTTATATGTGAAAGTTAATTAAATTTTTCTACACTAGAAAAAAGAAGCCGCGAGTTTCCTCACAGCTTCTTTTTTGTCTGGTTTTTACTTTTAGGAGTCTTCTGCCCAGGGGGGATGGACAGGAGGTTATGCTTTCTTCAGGGTATCCAGCAGGTAATTCGTGAATTCTTCAGCGGTAGCGCCGTCTTTATCCGTGGTGATGACGACTTTGCGTTCTTCACGGGTGCAGATGTCCAGAGCTCTCCACAGTTTTTCCTTCTTTTCAGGATAGCCGATGTGAGCCATCATTTCGCCCATAGCCCGGATCAGGCTGCAGGGATCTGCATATTGGGCACGATTATGGGTTACCAGATATACGCCTACGCCATGGATCGCTTCGAACAGGGCATATTGGTCGCCGATGTTGGAGGAGCTGGCCGTACCCAGACCGCCCTGGTATTCAGCAGCTACGTCGGTTACGATATCGCCGTACAGGTTCGGCAGTACGAAGACCTGCATACCTTTCGTGAATTCAGGGTCCGTCAGCTTGGCAGCCATGGAGTCTACCAGTTCTTCCCGGACAGTGATACCGGGGTATTCTTTTTCAATCTTGTGAGCCATCTTCAGGAAGTTGCCATCGACCAGTTTTACGATGTTGGCTTTCGTCACAACGGTCACGTTGGTCTTGCCGTTGTTCTTAGCAAATTCGAAAGCGGCACGGAACAGTCTTTCAGCGCCGGGAGTGGACAGGACTTTGAAGTCCACAGCCAGGTCGTCATTTACTTGGACACCTTTGTTGCCCCAGATGTATTCGCCTTCGATGTTTTCTCTGAAGAACGTCCAGTCGATGCCCTTTTCAGGAATGCGGACAGGGCGGACAGCAGCGTACAGCTGCAGGTTGCGGCGCATAAGGCTGTTAGCGCTCAGCATGTTCGGCCATTTGTCGCCGGCTCTCGGAGTCACGAACGGACCTTTTACCAGCACATCGCATTGTTTGCAGGCAGCCAGTACGTCATCCGGCAGGCTTTGGCCTTTGGCAGCCCGTTCTTCGATGGTCATGCCGGGGATGGTCCGGAATTCTACTTTGCCGGAAGCCATTTCATCGGACAGCAGGTATTGAGCCACCCGGACAGCTTGTTTCATGATATAGGGTCCGATGCCATCGCCGGGCAGGATGCCTACGGTGATGTGATCCAGATGTTTGAAGTCTTTGCGGCCGGGAGCGTTTTTAATAGCGGCGACCCGTTTCAGGTCTTCCCGTACCAGGGCGGCGAATTTTTCCGCAGCCTTTTGAACTACAGCTTCCTGTTGTTTTTCATCCCATTCTTGTTGATTCATCAGTTCCATCGTAATACCCTCTTTCCTTATCCTTATAATTTTTCCGGAAGGGCAGCGCCCTCCTCTTTGTTCTTCGCTTTTCACTGTTCACTTTTCTCTGTTCTCTTGACAATTGTATTGTACGTGATTTTTCAGAGTATTACCAATACTTCTAGTCCCATAGCGACTATATGAGAAAAACTATGGCAATCGTTGCACGTGATACGTGATACGCTATACGTCTTACGTTGTACGTAATACGTCAAAACGTCATACGCAGTACGAAAGAACCAGTCTTTGTACCACGTATGACGTATCACGGATGTATGGAATTCGGACAGCCGACCTACGACGGCCGACGGACGATAGCGGAACCACACGCTGCGCGTGGAACGTATGCACGTATGTACGTATACACGTACCACGTACCACGCATCAACGTATCACGTATCAGAAAATCAGATTGTAGAAGCCCACGCCTGCTGCCATGGTCAGGACGGACAGGACACCTTACTTCCTCCTTAGCGGAATGCGATGGTGCAGGGGCTTTCCGTAGTGACAGTCTGTCCCGTATAGGACAGACGGCCCGTAGCTTCGTCTATGGCGAAGAATTTCAACGTATCGCTGTCCATGTTCGCACAGATCAGCTGCTTTTCATCGGGTCCCAGGGTCATAAACCGGGGCGTATAGCCTTCGCAGTTTACGAATTCAGGGTTCTTCAGCAAGCCCGTGGTTTTGTCGATTTCGTAGGACACGATGGTTTCCTGTCCCCGGAAAGGAGCTACGTTGGGGCCTTCCCCTTCAGGCGGGATACCTTCTTTGATCCGGTTAGACACATAGACTCTGCGGCCCTGGGGTTCCAGCACAATGGCACTGACCATGTTGGGTCCTACATAGGTTTCCTGGAGGGTGGGCACCACCTGCAAAGGTTTCAGGGTACCGGTGGTATCGTCAAAGTCGAAGACCCGCAGGGTGTTGCCTCTCTCGTTGGCAAGGTATGCCTTTTTGTTGTCCTCGCTGAGCACGATGTGCCGGGGTTCGTCATATTTCCGGGCTTCCGTCGTAGAAGCCAGGGTCAGTTCGCCGGTTTCCTGGTTCACGGCATACACCCACACCCGTTCGTAGCCTACGCCACG
>OMUE01000092.1 GCA_900314165.1 uncultured Acidaminococcus sp. | reverse complement strand
TATTACAATAATTTTTACAAAAATTGAATTCGTTCCCTTGAATTCGTTCGCCAGGCCCCCAGGCCCCTCTTTTAACTGTCGTAAATTTAACCCACCTGCTGTGCTATAGTTATCCTGTAAGAACGGTTAGAAACGGAGGGAACAGGATGCATCTTACGCATGAACAACGATTTAATCTTCTTGCAGGATCCGGACTTGAGCTGGGCTGCATATTACTAGGCGTCGGCTGCCTGATGGAAGGATACGCCCATCATTTATATATCTGGCAAGCTGGGATGATGGGAATTCTCCTTATGAAGGAAGGATGGCTGTTGATTACGATCGGCCTCTTAACCAGGGTGCCCAGTCTCGTACTGGAATACCCCATTATTGCGTCAGCCAGAGAACGTCTCTTCACGCCTAAGTCCCTGAAGCGCTTCATGATCGTCTTCAGCCTGATTTATGTCCACATGGTCACGCTGACTGGACGGGTACGGCCTCTTTTCGTCTTCGGTCCCATTACCGTCCTGGCAGCCAGCCTGCTACTGATGGATGAGATAAGAGAATGAAAATATGTGTCTTTACAGAATAGAGAAATGTCTTGCCGGGGGGGACAATTGTTGTATCCTAATAAGAGTGGTCACATTGGCTAAGACGGGAGGGAAGCCGGGGAATCCTGGCGACAGCATGAGTGAATTAACAGCTTTGGAACAGCAAAAAGAAACATTATTGGCGAAGCTGCAGGATATTGAACAACACTGTGAAGGGGTAGATAATGAAAAGAATGCCCGCAAACTGCGGGAATTGAATGCAGAGAAATCTTCCCTGCTAGCAAAACGCAATGCCATTGACGGGGAGCTGACGACCCTCAATTCCTCCATCCAGGAATTTACGGGGTCCGGCAAAGACCGGATTCTGGAAGCTATTGGCAATCAGCGCTGGTTCTTTTTTGAAAATAAAAAGAAAATCCTCATGGACCGGGATACGGGCCTTCTCTGGCCGGATTTAACCTTTTTTCCTTTTACTGCTACATGTAGTTGGTGTGCTAACGACAGTTCGACCGGGCAATGGCTCGCTGAGCATCAGCAATGGGCCGATTATGACCAATGGCAGCTGCCGACTCCCGATGAGCTCTGGAAACTTGTAGCAGATAAGACGTTTTATTTTTGTCGAGGTTCAAATTGGCAAATACTAAATAAATATAATTGGCTAGTGAATTATGATGGACAATCTAGAAAGGATTTGGATTTGGCTGGGGCGCTTACTGGTATAAGTCGAAATTCTGGTTATGTCATCCTCTGCTGTCATAATCTAGTCCCTAAAGACTATGAAACAGACGTTGCCGCTAATAGTACCTACTATACGGCTAAGGAGAAACAGCAAAAGACCCTGGATATCTTCGTTAACAACGGTCTGATTCCCTTATTCACGGATCAGGAAGTCACCCAATTATATAAACGGATCTACGTGGACAAGCCCCGGCTTTTGAATGAGATGGCAGAGCTGGATAAACAGATCGATACGATCCGACAGGCGGAAGAGGCAAACAATGCCCATCAGAATAAGTCCGGCATCGAAATTGCTAAGCTGCTGGCTGCTTATCAGATCCCGGCCGTGGATCAATCCCTGATTCAATATGCGGCGGCAGTAAAATCTGTAGTTGATACGATTTTAAGCCAGCTGGATGAATATGAAGCTTCTCAGGCGGAGATCATCAGCACCCTGACCCAGATTTCCCTGCTGCTGGCCAAAAAATATGTTTCCAGTGCTGCCCTGACGGAAGAGGAAAATGCCTTGTTCCAAGAGAGGCAGGAGACTTTGCACCATAGGCTTTCCCTGGGACTGGACGATGTGCAAAATCAGCTCCTGTCAGCTAAGTCCCAGGCGGCCGCTATTGAAAAACGCATTGATGCAATCAATCATGGGGACAACTTTATCTGGGAATTGGGGGAGCTGGAAGAAAAGAAGCACGTTTCCTTCTCCCTTCTTGTAGAAGACCTGGCCCATATTGTCCAGCAGGCCCAGCAGAAAGTCGACTTCTTTGCGGCTCACCAGTACTTTATCAGCGATATTGCTAACCTATGGGATCAATGGACGGAGAACTACAAGGCTTTTACAACCAGCCTGAAGGACAAGTTCGTGACCAGCTGCCAGGGAGGGCGGATCCGTGAAGAACGCTACACGGCCTGGTTTGAAGAATGGCGGAGCAAACGGTTCTTCCTCGAAAAGCTGTTCCTGCCCCTTGTGGAATACAGCCTGGAAGGCCATCTTCTAATGGAAAGCAATGGATTGACTGCGGCTGAAAAGGTCCTGGAAATCCTGGAAGGCTATAAGAAAAGTTTGGATGCTTTTTATCTGGAGCAGCGGAAGGGAATCTACGTGGACTTTTCCCGACAGCCTGCCGGCGACCTGATGGAAAAGCTGGAAGTGGAAACCCGTCTGAGCCAACTGGCCGAGACTTTTCAACAGCAGCTGCAGGAAATCATCTTTGCCCAGGAAAAAACGGAAGAACGAGTATTCCTGTTACGGTGGGCAGAGCCGGTTATGACTGTTTCTGTGGATGAAATCCTGAACTTTGTTGCTGACCATAAACTGGACGCCATTTCTAATGAAATCCTGACACAGTTTGCTGCCTTGAAGCATCAGAATCTCCTGCAATTTATGAAGGATAGCAAGGCCTATAGCGACGCCCTGCAAAAACGGCAGAGGGAATTCAATGATCTGCTCTTTACCATGGGAGAGGATGTGAAGGCGGCCCATGAACACGAATGATTTTGTGCCCTCTCCTTATGGCTGGGGCGTGCCTCCCCGTCATAAGGAGCAGTGGAGCATCCAGCCACCCAGCCGGGGGGACCACATCCGGGTCCAGCGCCTGGGAGGGCTGTACAGCCATCATGGCATCTATGTGTCCGATGAATAAGTCATCCATTTTACCGGTGATGCGGATGATAGTATCTTTGACTGGTCGAAAGCCCATGTTATCAGTACGACGCTGAGCCGTTTCCTGGATGGTGGGACGCTGGAAGTCAAAATCTATACGGACGAGGAATTGAACGACCTGTATCCTGTGGAAGGTATCGTGAATTACGCCCGGGCCTGCCTGGGAGATGGCGGGTACAATCTGGTGTTCAATAACTGCGAGCATTTTGCCAATGTGTGTACCTTGGGAAGATTTCGCAGTTATCAGGTGGAGAATTTTGTGAGGGGGAAGAAACCAATGTCGATTTTTGGAAAAATAAAGGACTGGATTTTTGGTAGCTCTTCCGGGAGCTCTTCCAGCAGCCGGGAGACCACAAATTACAATTATTCCTATGAACCGGATAAATTGCGGATTGCCGAAATCGAAGCTGATCTGAAAGTCAAGATGGCAGATAAAGAGCAGGAGCGGATTGCCCTGGCCAGGGATGCCCAGATCGATATCCTGAAGACCCAGGCCTTAAGCCAGGCCGCCATCGAGAAAGCCCGGGCCCAGGGGCGGGCCGTCTTTGCCCAGCAGCTGGTAGAATTGCAGAAAAAATTACTGGAAGTGGAAGAACAACGCCTGGACATTATAGAAAAGGGCTCCCTGCCCATTGTACAGCAGATTGAAGCGTTTTATGAGCAGGAAGGGGATAAGATCCAGGCAGATCGGGATGCCTATAATAAAGAAAAGCTGCCCTTGTTGCTGGATACGCTGAAACAATACGATAAGGATTCCATAGAATACACACTCTATAGCCGGCAGATTGAAAATGATATGCAGCTGCAGAATCAGTTTATCTCCACACAGCTTATTCAGATTGCAGCACGTCAGAAACAAGTATTAGACAGCTTCCTTTCCTCCAAGGAGCAGCTGCAGAACCATACGGCCCAGTTGACGACGCAGCTGGTGCAAGGGTACCTGGAAGATATGAAAGCAAGCGCCGCAACACTTCCTGCAGGTCAGGCAGCCAATCTGCTGACTACAAATGACCATCAGCGGCTTAGTGGAAGCAGTAAGCCCATGCTGGAGACCGGGAAGAAATAAGGCGTGGCGTATCTCGGTGGGCTGATTTTACAATCAGCCCCTACAAATACGTGTCGTACATCAGGTGTTCCTGGCGTATGTAAAATGAGCTGTTGCAATCAAAACATCCCGCCTGTTATCTACAAGCGGGATGTTTGCGTTTCTATTTTTCTTTTGCCATGGCTTGGATTTTCAAGACCTCACTGACTGGCACCGAAGCAATGTCCGCAATAGTTTCCACATCTAATCCTTTGGCAAGACTTCTTTTTACTACATCCAGTGTTTTCTGTTTAATTCCATCCAGTCTTACAGTCAAAAGATGTGACTTTTCATCTTTAATAGCTTTCTCTCTTGCCTCGTACTCACGCCATAATTGAATGTCGCTGACAAATTTGTTCTCGCTTTCTGCAACGTCCTTTAAGATAGAATCCATTTCTGTCAGCTCCTTTCTGTCATTGTCAGATATTGTCTTTGACAAGTAGGCTATCCATCGGTCTGATCGCTTCAAGGTCTTGATATCAGAGTAATGAAGTTTCTCAAGTTCTATAAAATGCATTTTGTGTAGTTTGCGTTGATTTCATAAGTGTGTGTTTTCCTTTGCTATATATAATTATATCATTTGTTAATAGAATCAGCCGGTCGATTTTTACGCTTATCGTACAGAAATACAGCCTGACCTTCTACTCCCTAAATCGTCTCTCCCAGTGCATTCTGCAACGATATCCGCAGATTGTGGGCTTTTTTGCGGGCTACGGGGAGGGTTTCGCCGGTATCCAGACGAATCTGTTCACCGGTCAGGCTGCGGATGTGGTGTAAGTTTACCAGGTAGCTTTTGTGGCAGCGGAAGAAATGGTAACGGGCCAGCTTCCGCTCCGTAGCGGTAATGGCGCCCCGCATGGAGTATTCCTCCTTGGCGGTCTTTACAATCAGGTGGTTGTTCACGGTCTGCAGGTACAAGATATCTTTCATCAGGACCTTATGGATCCCTTCCCAATTGGTAAAGACCAGGCTGTGGGTCTGGGGAAACAGCGGCTCCGTCATTAGATTTTTCAGGTCGGACCAAAGGGTCTCTACAGGAATGGGATTTTCGTGGTACCGGTACAGGGGAATCTCGTACCCTTCGGCACAATACTGGATGGTAGGGGAGACCACCATGATGGGCACCTGCTTGTCATAGCTGCGGATGGTCCGGGCCGCATCCATACTTTTGGGTGCAGTGGTCATGGTCTCCAGGATCACAAGGCTGTAGCGGGCTCCACTCCGGCATTCATCCACCAGTTCTTCTGTTTCTGTGAAGGGATGGATGCAGATGGTGTCCGGAGGATCGGGGCAGGCTTGGATATGATGAGTCAGGGATTTGATCTTGGCAGGGTCTTTGTCGCAAAGTGCAATGTGGAACATGCTTCAGCCTCCGTTCTGCGAAATGTGTTACTTATGAATCATTATAACACAGGTAATTCAAAGTAGAGCGAAAATTCATTAAAAATATAACAGTTTGATTAATTAACTCTATACCAATTTTTACATTCTATGTGTGTTAAAAGTGAAAACTTTAGCACGCTGGAATTTTTTCCTCTTTTATCTTTTTGTGTATATGGTATAATAAATACGGAAAAGGTTGTTCAACATAATATTGGTGGGACAAAAAAAGTACCACGAGGGACAAAAATGAATCAGCTTGGTTTGGAAAGAATCATCAATCTACAAAATAAGCTGGTCCCTGAGATGGTGGACCTTTTGACAGAACGCTACAAAATCCTCCGGCAGATCAGCCATGACGAGCCCATTGGCAGGCGGACACTGGCCAAGAAACTGGGTGTCAGCGAACGGATCCTGCGCAGCCATGTGGAGTTCCTGAAGGAAGCCGGGCTGTTGGACTTTACCCTGGCAGGTATGAGCATAACGGAGGAGGGTGCAGCCTTATTAGCAGAGCTGCGGGAATACGTAAACAGGCTCCAGAAATTATCTAGTCTGGAAAATCTGCTTATGGAGAAACTGCATCTGCACAAAGTGGTGGTCATCCCCGGCAACGCAGACGAAGACAAAGTGGTCATCCGGGAAATCGGACGGGTGGCGGCGGGTATCCTGCAGCGGCTGCTGGCAGATCACAAAAAGCACATTGTAGCGGTAACCGGCGGCAGCACGGTAGCTGCCATGGCTGAAAATGTGTATGGCAAAGAGCCGGAGTCCATCATTGTACCGGCCCGTGGCGGGCTGGGGGACCGGATGGAACTGCAGGCTAACACCATTGCCACTGTATTGGCCGGGCGGCTGAAGACAAAATACCTGCAGCTGTATGTGCCGGACAGCGTCAGTGAGGACGTGCTGGAAAAAATCCTGGAAGAAGATGCCAGCGTGAAGCAGGTGGTGGATACCATCAAGAGCGCGGATATCCTGATCCATGGCATGGGGCAGGCCCTGGTCATGGCTAAGAAACGGGGCGTGGCTCCTGTCCTGCAGGAGAAGCTGCGGAAGTCCGGTGCCGTAGGCGAGGCTTTGGGCCAGTACTTCCGGCTGGACGGACAGGTGGTCCATTCAACGGCTACCCTGGGGCTTATGGTCAACGACCTGGGAAGGATTCCCGTGGTCATGGGCATTGCCGGCGGCCGGAGCAAAGGCGCCGCTATCTTATCTGTGCTACGCAGCGGTCACGAGGACATCCTTGTGACGGACGAAGCGGCAGCCCGTGAAATCATTCATTATCTTACAGATGATAATAAATAATATTTTTTTAGGAGGAATGGAAAATGGTAAAAGTTGGTATTAATGGTTTTGGTCGTATTGGTCGTTGCGCTCTGCGGATTGCGGTAAAGAATCCTGAAGTGGAAGTAGTAGCAGTCAACGCTCGTTCCGGTATCGATACGTATGCTCATCTGCTGAAATATGATTCCATCCACGGCACTTTTGATCAGGATGTCCGGGTTGATGGCGATACCATGATCATCGGCGACAAGAAAGTGAAATTCACCCGTTTCACCGAACCGAAGGA
>OMUE01000084.1 GCA_900314165.1 uncultured Acidaminococcus sp. | reverse complement strand
AAGGCAGAGGTCTGCAAAACCTTTATCCCCAGTTCGATTCTGGGTGTCGCCTCCAGATGTCTTTAAGAGCTGTAAAGCAGTGCACATGTGCTGTT
Organism: uncultured Acidaminococcus sp.; assembly: GCA_900314165.1. Next base: position 4,887 of record OMUE01000084.1, on the reverse strand, counting down.
TTGCAGCTTTTTCCTTGTTTAAAATTCTTTAGCAAATTATTGACATACTGTGCTAAAGCAAGTAAGCTGGAAATATATTATCGGATCCCTGCTTCCGGACAGGGGACCTGCCGTGCGGGCATCTTCCGGGGAAGGATCCTGAAGGGGAGTTGCATCATGGCAAAACAGATCGTGATCCTCGGCAGCAGCGGAGGGAATTTGTACCATCTCGGCGGGAAGGACCCGGAAAATCTGCTGGGTGAGCTCGTCCGTCAGATCAGGGCGGCCGGCATGGAGATCAGCGCCATCCAGTTCATAGCGGCCAGCGCCTCCATGGACCGGATCAAACCGGAGGAACATGCGGGGCTCTGGACCTGGAACGGGTCGGAACCGGCGCTCATCTTCCAGGGTACCCTGGCGGAAGTGAACAAAAGGGCGGCAGAGGAAGATGCGGCCATCGCGGAAAAGATCGCTGCCGGGCAGGTCGACGGCGCCATCCTGGTCAGTGCCGATCCCAAAGGGGCCAATGCGAAGGCTTTTGCAGCAGCCGCTCAGAAGAAGCTGACCGCGGTCGGCACGGGCGGCACCTCGATGGCCCAGGCGGAGGCGATGGGGCTCCATGTGGCAGCTGTTTCGGGCACCACGGGGACGACCAACCGGACACGGGCCATCGCCAATGTGTTCGCCCTCGCCAAAGAGTGGAACCTGTCCTATCATCCGGCCATCGGCAAGGGTGACACGGCGCATATGAAAGAGGGGAGTCTCCTCTCCCGCATCAGCCTCCACGGCGTGCTGATGGCATCCCTGCCGGGCTTCATCGCCATGGCTCTGACGCTGATCATCAGCAAGATCCCGGGCCTTGGGTATTTTGAGACCATCTTCAATACCATGATCGACGCGCTGCCGGTCATCGTGGCGACCGTCGCCTGCCACCAGATCTCCGGGCTCGGCGATGTGGCGATCGTGGCCGGTGTCGTCACGGGCATCCTGTCCGTGAAGGGCGGCCTCATCGGCGGCATGATCGGCGGTATCCTCGCAGGAGCCCTTGTGGAGTACCTGCTCATCCGCTGCCTTAAGCTGAATTTCCCGGCCACGACGGCCAATATCGTGGCGGGCGGCATCGCGGGCCTGATCGCAGGTCTCATCGTCTATCTCTTCATCGCGCCCTTTGCGGCGTTCGTCGGTGACGGGATCCGCGGCCTGATCGATGCGGCCCTTGCCATGAGCTCCATCCTGTGCGGCGTCATCGCGGGCCTCCTCATCTGGCCGGCCATCATGTGCGGCATGTACCATGCGGCGATCCTTCCGATCATCATGCTGGAAATGGAAAAGACCGGCAGTTCCTTCCTGGGCGCCATCGATATGGTGGGCCTCGTCATGGTGTCCGCCGGGATCACGCTGGCCAATGTGGTGAGCCCCAGAAGGAAGGATGACCGGGCACTCGCCGTGCCGGGCCTCTTCATCAACCTGGTCTTCGGGACCTTCGTGGAGGCGGCGTACCCGTTCATGTTCTCCGACAAGATGGTCATGATCGGTGCCATCCTGTCCGCCGGTGTGGGCGGCTTCTTCGTGGGCTACTTCAATGTGCACGGCACGGCTTACGTGCCCTGCCTGGCAGCTCCGGCCCTGTCGAACAACTGGCTCGGTTTCATCATCAGCATGGCGGCGTCCGCTTTCTGCGCGTTCTGCATCACCGTGGCCGCCAATAAATTCCATGCCGGAAAGAATGTATCCGGTGGGGAATAAGTTATTTGTAATGGACTGTGAGTTATGGGTTATGAGGTGCGGAGTGCTTTGATGCTTTGAGTTGCGGCGGCAGCCGGCCTGCAGCGGTCCGCGGTCTGCTTCACAACCCATCGCTCATCCCTTATGGAATACAGCGGAGCTGTGGTGCGGCCGCACAGGGAACGGCACGAAACTCCTTGACGTTTCGGAAACCATGCAGTATAATAATCAAGTCGATGGCACCTGAGAAGATGCTCATGACAACGGCCCAGTAGTTCAGTTGGTTAGAATGCCGCCCTGTCACGGCGGAGATCGTCGGTTCGAGTCCGTCCTGGGTCGCCAATGCCTCGGTAGCTCAGTTGGTAGAGCAAGGGACTGAAAATCCCTGTGTCCGCAGTTCGATTCTGCGCTGAGGCACCATTTTTATGCGGAAGTAGCTCAGTGGTAGAGCATCACCTTGCCAAGGTGGGGGTCGCGAGTTCGAATCTCGTTTTCCGCTCCATTTTGCTGGCGACATAGCCAAGCGGTAAGGCAGAGGTCTGCAAAACCTTTATCCCCAGTTCGATTCTGGGTGTCGCCTCCAATTTTATACTTTCGCCGAGGTGGCGGAACTGGCAGACGCAAGGGACTTAAAATCCCTCGGAGAGCGATCTCCGTACCGGTTCGATTCCGGTCCCCGGCACCATCATAAAAATCAGACTGTTGCAGTGCAACAGTCTTTTTTGTATGTAAAAAAGGCTGCCCGTTGCCAGAGGCTCTGCCTGGCCCCCTCGCCAGATGCAGGCATCTGGCGAGGGGGCACGGCGGAGCCGCTTTCAACAGCTACGCAGAAATTCAATTTTTCACACCCCTTTTTTAGCAAAGAGCGAAGTGCACTAACGTCTCTCACGTTTTACCCAGGCAGCGGGGGCATCAGCCCCCTTGTTTTCTACCCATAGTTCGGCTAATATTATATTGTAATAGCATTTTTGCCGAAGGAGAATGAACGATGACCTATATCCCTCGTACATTACAACAGAAAATTATAGAAATCAGCAGACAATACGGGGCCGTTCTGCTTACGGGACCCCGCCAGGTGGGCAAAACAACGCTGCTAAAACAATTGATTGCGCAAACCTCGCCCAGAGAGTATGTGACCCTGGATGATTTTAATGAGCGCGACATGGCCCAATCCGACCCCGCTATGTTTTTCCAGATTCACAAGCCGCCCATCCTCATTGATGAAGTCCAATACGCCCCTCAGTTGTTTCCCTATATCAAACTTATGCTGGACAAGCATATGGAGCCAGGTGCCTTCTGGCTTACCGGATCCCAATTATATCGTCTGATGGAACGTGTCCAGGAATCTTTAGCAGGAAGAACGGCCCTATTGAATCTCTTTCCCTTGTCCCAGGCCGAACTGGATGGCTGCCGGCAGGAACCTTTTCAGATTCAACTGGAATCCTTTGTCCGGGACAAGGACCTTGTACCCCGGCGGTCTGCCCCTGACGTCTTTAAGGAAATCTGGCAGGGCTTTATGCCGGCCCTTCGCAGTGGTGCCGTGACAGACCGGGATATTTTTTACGCCAGCTATGTTGGTACCTATATAGAACGAGATGTCCGCAACATTTCCAGTGCTGTGGATTCCCTAAAGTTCATGCGTTTCCTAACAGCTGTAGCGGCAAGAGATGCGCAGCTCCTGAATTTTAAAGGCATTGCGGAAGACGCGGATATCAACCAAGCTACCGTAAAGAACTGGCTGAATATCCTGGAGACCCTGGGGCTGATCTTTTACGTGCATCCCTATTCCAATAATACTCTGAAGAGAGTCATCAAGACGCCGAAGCTGTATTTTTATGATACAGGCCTGGTATGCTATCTGACGAAATGGAGTTCTCCTGAAACCCTCATGAATGGGGCCATGGGAGGCGTTCTCTTCGAAAATTATGTCATGGCTGAAATCAGGAAAAGCTATTGCCATAATGGAAAGACACCTTATCTGTACTATTATCGTGACAGAGATCAGAAGGAAATTGACGCGATCCTGGAGCAGGACGGGATGCTATATCCCATAGAAATCAAAAAGACCGCTCACCCGGAAAAAAGAATGACAGCTTCCTTCGCTCTGTTGGACAAGGCGGATAAGAAACGGGGAACTGGCGCCGTCATCTGTATGAGCGAACAGCTTGGTGCCCTGGATCAAAATACTTTGATCGTGCCCGTGGGCTTTTTAGGATAAGGAAGCTTGGGCAGCGCCCAGTCGCCCCAAAAGGTTGCCCGTTGCCTAAGGCAACGGCCAGGCGAAAGTCGCAGAAGAACGTTGCTTAATAAAGTTTTGGGCAGCGCCCCTGTCGCCCCCGTAGGGGGAGAGGGCCAGCGAAGCTGGCGAGGGGGCAGGGCGGAGCTCTCAGTTTTCATCATTCCTACAAGGAGACCAACTATGTCACACATCAAATCATCCAAAGAAACACTTATGCACCAGCGGGCCTTAGCCCTCAGACGAAACATGACGAAGGAAGAACGGCGGATCTGGTTTGACTTTGCCAGAGAATACAGCGTCAAAATCAAACGTCAGGTCGTCCTGGGGGAGTATATTGCCGATTTTGTCTGTGAAAAAGCAAAACTTATTATCGAGCTGGACGGCAACCAGCATTGTGAAGAGGCTGCGAAAGAATATGATGCTCAGAGGACCCAGGACTTAGAAAAAATGGGCTATACCGTGCTGCGAATCTCTAATCTGGATGTCATCCAGCATTTTACGGCAGTGACAGAATTCTTGAATCAGGAGATACAGAAACGGTTGCAGAAAGATAGTAGTAATCGATAGAAAAATAAGGGCTCCGCCCAGGCTTGCCACAAATAAATGCGGCTCCGCCGGGCCCCCTCGCCAGATGCGGTGCATCTGGCCCTCTCCCCCTCCCGGGGGCGACAGCCCGCTGGGCAGCGCCCTGTCGCCCCAAAAGGTTGCCCGTTGCTGTCGCAACGGCCAGGCGTGTTGTCTAACGACGAACGTTGCTAAATCCAGGCTCGTGCCGCGCACAGTCGCCCCCGTAGGGGGAGAGGGCCATTGCGTAAGCAATGGTGCGGGGGCAGAGCGGAGCTCTTGCGACCGCAATGGAGTGGGCCGTGCAGCGCAGAGTCATCCCCGTAGACTAACTATGTAAAGTCAAGCACTTTTTTAAGATTCTTTGACTTTTTTTACTC
>OMUE01000088.1 GCA_900314165.1 uncultured Acidaminococcus sp. | reverse complement strand
ATTTCCTGCGGGCCATCAAGCTGCGCCGGATCCCCGTCATGATGGTGAACGGCCGGATCTCCGACAAATCCGTGAAGAGCTACCGGTACCTGTTCGGTATCCTGGCAGATATGATGGGTTCCGTAACCCGTTTCTGCATGCAGTCCTCCATTGACGCAGAATACATAGCTCATCTGGGCGCTGAAAAACGCCGGATCTACGTAACCGGCAATACGAAATTCGACCAGACCTATGCGGAAGTGACTCCGGAAGATCTGGCCCAGTACAAAGAAGAATTGGGCCTCGGTGATGATTACCCCGTCATCGTAGCCGGTTCCACCCATCCTACGGAAGAAGAAGCCTTGTTTAAGTGCTTCAAAGAAATCCAGAAGGAATTTCCCCATGCCCGTATGGTAGTAGCTCCCCGGAAACCGGGACGGGTCAGCGAAATCGACCATATTGCCAAGAAATACGGCCTGAATATGGGCCTCCGGTCCGAACTGAAGAACACCAGCTCTCCCCGACCGAAATACGATATCGTGCTCATCGATACCATTGGGGAACTGGGCCGTATCTATGCGGTGGGGGACGCTGTCTTTGTAGGCGGCAGCCTCATTAACCACGGGGGCCACAACGTATTGGAACCCGCTGCCCATGCCAAACCCATCATCGTAGGGCCCAGCATGAGCAACTTCAAAGATTCCTTCGCCCTGCTCAGCAAAGTGGGTGCCTGTGTCCAAATCAAGAATGAGCAGGAAATGACGGATATGTTCCTGAAAATCTTCCGGGATGATGCACTCCGGAAGAAAATGGGGGATGCCTCCCTGCAGGTCATCAAGGAAAACCGGGGTGCCGCTGTGCGTACCATCGGCTACCTGAAGGAACTGCTGGAGCTCACCGCTACGGAAAGCATGGTGAACACCCATTACAGAATCAATACGAGAAATATCAACGACGACGTGAGCCCCAAGATGCGGCCCGGCGACGCCGTGACCCAATACCTGATCCAATTGTCCCACGGGGAAGATAACGGCATCATCGACTGGTGCGTGCTGGCCTTCCTGCGGATCCTGTCCGTATTATATGAAGCCGGCGTCCGGCTGAAGCTGGCCCTGTACAGCGTGGGCATCCTGCCCAAGACGAAGCTGGACTGCTGTGTCATCAGTATCGGGAACATCACCGTAGGCGGTACGGGCAAGACCCCTACGGCCCAGAAAGTAGCCCTTATGATCCAAAAGCTGGGTTACCGGGTGGTCATCCTGAACCGTGGCTACCGCAGCCACTGGGAAGAAAAAATCGGCGTGGTGTCCGACGGTAAGAAGATCTACATGACGGCTTACGAAGCCGGTGACGAAGCGTTCCTGATGGCCAAGCAGCTGCCGGGCATCCCCGTAGTCATCGGTAAAGAACGGGCCATTACGGGCCAGTTCGCCGTGGACAAATTCCAGGCCGAAGTGCTGATCCTGGACGATGGCTACCAGCATTGGCAGCTGTTCCGGGACCTGGACGTGGTGTTGGTGGATACCCTGAATATGTTCGGCAACGGCTGTATCCTGCCCAGAGGCACCCTGCGTGAACCCCTGTCCAACCTGAGCCGGGCAGGCCTGTTCCTGCTGACCAAATGCGACCAGAGTTCTCCTATTTCCCGGGCTACCCTGTGCGACACGCTGAACAAATACGCTCCTGCAGCTCCTATAGCAGAGAGTATCCATAAACCCTGCGACTTCATAGAAATCGCAGACTGGTATAAGAACGACATGAGCAAGGCCCTGCCTCTGGAAGCTCTCCATGGCAAACAGGTCATGGTGTTCTCCGCCATCGGCAACCCGTCTTCTTTCGAGCAGACCATGAATGCCGAAGGCCTGAACATCATAGAAGCCATCCGCTATCCGGACCACCACGACTATGGCATGGTGGAAATGCAGTACATTATGGACCGGGCCCTCAGCAAGGGCGTAAAGGCCCTCGTGACCACAGGGAAAGACGCGGTAAAGATTCCGACAGAGTTCATCTACCTCCATCGGGACGTGCCTTTGTATATTTTGGATATGGAAATTCAGATTACTAGCGGCGAAGAAGCTTTTGTGAATACCATTAAAGCTGCTATCAAAAAGGAGAAACCGGTAAAATGAAAGTACTTTGTGTGATTCCTGCCCGTTATGGATCGACTCGTCTGCCAGGGAAACCTCTGGCTATGATTTGTGGAAAACCTGTGATTCAGCGCGTATACGAAAGAGCAGCCCAGGCCCGGATTCCGGACCAGGTCATCGTAGCTACGGACGACCAGCGCATTATGGACACTGTAGCTGCCTTTGGAGGTACGGCCATGATGACCAGTGCGGACCATCCCAGCGGCACGGACCGGCTGGCAGAAGTGGCCCTGTCCTATGAAGATGTAGATGTCATTGTGAACGTCCAGGGGGACGAACCTATGATTCCTCCCAAGGTTATCGACGATCTGGCACAGGCTTTCGTGGATGATCCGGATCTGCAGATGGCTACCATGAAGACCCTGCTGCAGCCGGAAGACTACAATAATCCCAATGCTGTAAAAGTCGTTACGGACGAAAACGGCTATGCCCTGTATTTTTCCCGGAGCCTGATCCCTTATCAACGGAACGTGGTACCGGATTTCAAATGGTATAAACACATTGGCATCTACGCCTATCGCCGGGATTTCCTGCTGCGCTTTGCGGCACTGCTGCCCACCCCTCTGGAACAGGTGGAAGGCCTGGAACAGCTGCGGGCACTGGAAAACGGCGTAAAGATCAAAGTATTGACCACGGACTTCCAGGGCGTGGGAATCGACACCCAGGCTGACCTGGACCGTGCCAATGAAATCTTCGCAAAACTGGAAGCAGGAAAGGAGTAACCATGGAAATTGTAAAGATTGGTCCCTACCAGGTAGGGCAGGGCCATCCTCTGCTGGTAATGGCGGGCCCCTGCGTACTGGAAGGCTATGAAAGAAGCTTGAAAATCGGCAAACGGGCGAAAGCCATCTGCGAAAAATTAGGCCTGCCCTATGTGTTCAAGGCCTCTTACGATAAAGCAAACCGTTCTGCCCTGACCTCCTTCCGGGGTCCCGGCATCGAAGAAGGGCTGCAGATGTTAGCCCAGATCAAAAAAGATTTGAACGTACCCGTCATCAGTGACGTCCACGAAACGTGGCAGATTGAAAAGGCTGCTGAAGTGCTGGACATCATCCAGATTCCTGCCTTCCTGTGCCGCCAGACGGACATGCTGGTAGAAGCCGCCCACAGCGGCCGGGTGGTCAACGTGAAGAAGGGTCAGTTCCTGGCGCCCTGGGATATGAAGAATGTAGTGAATAAGCTCACGGGCTCCGGCTGCCATCAGCTCATGCTGACGGAACGGGGCGCCAGCTTCGGCTATAATACTCTGGTGACGGATATGCGCAGCCTGCCCATTATGCGGGACTTCGGGTTCCCCGTCATTATGGACGTGACCCACTCCGTGCAGATTCCCGGCGGCAAAGGTACGGCTTCCGGAGGCCAGAGCCAGTATGCACCTCATATGGCCCGGGCAGCGGCAGCTGTAGGCGTGGATGGCTTGTTTATCGAGACCCACGACAATCCGGCGGAAGCTTTGTCCGATGGCCCCAACATGATTGCCCTGGACAATCTGGAACAGGTGCTGGCTGACTGCCAGGCCATCGACAAAATCGGCCGCAGGGAGGCATAACACATGCTGGACGAAGCAAAAGATACATTGAAGATAGAGGCAGAATCCATTCTGGAATTGCTGCCCCGGATAGATGACCATTTCCAGGCTGCCCTGGATATGATCCTCCATTGCCATGCCAGAGTCATCGTCACCGGCATGGGCAAAAGCGGCATCATTGCCCGCAAAATCGCGGCCACTCTGGCCAGCACCGGCACTCCGGCCTTCTTCCTGCACCCGGCAGAAGGTATCCATGGGGACCTGGGCATGGTGACTACGGACGATATCGTCCTGGCTCTCAGCAACAGCGGGGAGACCGGGGAAGTGCTGAACATCCTGCCCTCCATCCGCCGCATTGGGGCGAAGATCATCGCCATGGTGGGCAACCCGGATTCTACCTTGGCGAAGAATGCGGACATCGTGCTGAACGTAGGTGTGAAAAAGGAAGCCTGCCCCCTGGGCCTGGCTCCTACCAGCAGCACCACGGCAGCTCTGGCCTTCGGAGATGCCCTGGCCATGGAGCTTTTGAGCGCCCGGAAATTTACGGCCAACCAGTTCGCCATCTTCCATCCCGGCGGCAGCCTGGGCCGCAAGCTTCTGCTCACCGTGGACGACATTATGCATAAGGAAGCCGAGAATCCTCTGGTCCATGCGGATATCAGCGTGAAAGATGCCCTGTTCGTTATTACGGACAAGGGCGTGGGCGCTGTGTCCGTGGTGGACGACGACAACCATCTGGTGGGCCTTTTGACCGATGGGGACGTGCGCCGGGGCATTGCCCGGGATTTGGACTGCCTGAACTGGCCTGTGTCCAGGATGATGACGAAGACCCCCAAGACCATTGCCCGCCACAAGCTGGCTGCTGAAGCCCTGCACCTTATGGAATCCAACAAGCCTCGTCCCATTACGGTGCTGCCGGTCGTGGACGAGGAGAAACGGGTCGTGGGCCTGCTGCATATTACGGACCTGGTCCATCAGGGAGTGGTGTAAATGGTTACAAAACAACAATTAGCAAAAATCAAGCTGCTGGCCCTGGACGTGGACGGCGTTATGACCGATGGGTCCATCATCATCGGCCAGGAAGGGGAACTCAGCAAGCATTTTGATGCCCGGGACGGCATGGGCATCAGCCTGGCCCTGCGCCATGGCATAGAGGTGGCCATCATTACGGGCCGCCATAGCGAAATCGTCCTGCACAGAGCCGCAGAGCTGGGCATCAGTGCGATTTATGAAAAAGTTGTAGACAAGGGCAAGGTACTGAGCCAGATTACCCGGGAAATGGAACTGAACAGGGATGAAGTCGCTTTCATGGGGGATGACCTGAACGACCTGCCGGCTTTTGCCAAAGCAGGTATCACTTTTGCGCCTGTGGATGCCGTTACAGAGGTCAAAGAACGGGCTATGATCCTGGCTTCAAAAAATGGAGGCCACGGGGCTGTCCGGGACGTCATAGAGCGCATCCTGAAAGCCAAAGATCTCTGGCAGGATATCGTGGACAGCTATACTAAACAAGGACAGGGAGACAGACAGTAATGCTGTACGGTGTACTGAAGACCACAAGTTGGATCCTGTCCCATCTGCCCTACAAATTCGTAGTGCGGCTGGGGCGCAATTGTGGTAAACTATATTATTATATTGCCAAAAAACAGCGGGTTCGCGCCGAAAAGACCATCCAGGAGCGCATGGGCGTGTCACCCCGGGATGCCCGGGACATCATCCACCGCCTGTTCCTGAATCTGGGCATGACGGCCTTTGAAATGTTCTATATGCCCGCCCTTAATAAGGACAATATCCGTGGCCTGGTCAGTTTTGACCGGCCCGACATCCTGTGGGAAGCCCTAGCCAAGAAGCGTGGCGTCGTCATGCTGGCCTGCCACATGGATAACTGGGAATGGCTGGGAGCGGCTCTGGCCTTGAACGGCTTTCCCCTCAGTGCAGTAGAAAAACCCCAGCCCAACCCTGTGTACAGCGACTTTATGAACGAGCTGCGCCGGGGCGTAGGGCAGGAAATCTTTGCCCGTGGAACCAACGAAATCTTAGGCTGTGCCCGGGCTATGAAAAAAGGCCGTATGCTGGGCCTCATTGCGGACCAGGACGGCGGTTACAACGGCATCTTCGTGCCGTTCTTCGGCAAGATGGCCTCCACCCCGGAAGGCCCGGCCTATTTTGCCCGCAAGTTCAAGGCTCCTGTGGTGCCCATCTTCATCATCCGCAAGCCCAGTGGCTACGGCCATCAGGTGTTTGTGAAGGATCCTATCTATTACGAGGACACCGGGGACCAAAAACAGGATGAATATCGGATTACCCTGAAGATGACCCAGGAAGTGGAAAAGATCATCCGGCAGTATCCGGATAACTGGATCTGGTTCCAGCACCGCTGGAATACGCCCTGGCAGGGGTAAGGAAAGGAATGCCTTCATGCGCGCACAAAAACGTACCCTATTGGTAATTATAGGAGCCGTCCTTCTGATGGGCGCCGTCATTGGCTGGCTGGTCAGCAGCAAGCCTACGGCGGGCACCGTGAAACAGGTGCAGGAGAACAACAAGCAGTCCGTCAGCGGCTCCACCATACAGGAAATGAAAGATGGCAAGAAAGTCTGGGAACTGACCGTAGACTCCATGCTCTATGACAACAAGTCCCAGGTGGACAAGATGAAGGGCATCAAAGGCACGTTCTACGACAAGAGCGGCAAGACCATGACCGTGACGGCCGATGAAGGGGAAGTCCGCATGAATACGAAAGACGTAGTGCTGACGAAGAATCCCAAAGGCGTCACCTCAGACAAAGCCACTGTAACGGCTAAAAAGATCACCTGGATCAACAAGAACCAGACCGTAGTGGCTGAAGGGGATGCCGTGCTGACGAAGGACGATACTGTTGCCAAAGCCCAGAAAGCCACATTCAATGTACCTATGGACCATGCAACCCTGGAAAAAGATGCCAGCGTGCAGAAGGGAGAATTCAAATGAAGAAACTGAAAGGGTTGGCTATGCTGGGCCTTATGGCAGGCCTGCTTTCCATCAGCAGCCTGTGCCTGGCAGCCTCTTCCGTAAAAGGGGATAAAGTAGAATACGACTTCCGGACCGGCCAGGCCATTGCAGTCGGCAATGTGAAGCTGCGCAGCGACGATGGCACCGCCAGTGCGGAGGAAGCAGATTATAATACAAAGACCGGGGAAGGCAAGCTCACCGGTTCCGTAGTAGCCGATAAACAGGATGCCCACGTGACCGCTGCCGAAGTGGTCATCAAGAATAAGGGCAAGTACCTGTCCGCCATCGGCAACGCCGTGCTGAAAAAAGATGACAAAACCCTGCGGGCTGCCCAGGTGAACTATGATTCCGATGCCCAGTTTGCAGAAACTATCGGGGATTGGGCTCAGCTGACCATGACGGACGGCTCCAGCCTGGATTCCGCCAAGATGAATTACAATATGAAGACGGGCATTGCCCATGCAGACGGCAATGTGCGGCTCATCAGCCCGCCCCGGAAACTGACAGCCCGGGCGGACCGTGCCGTCTATAATGCCAAAGTGGAAAACGGCACCATCCAGCTGTTTGGCCACGCTACGGCTACTCAGGACCAGGATACGGTCAGTGGCGATACCCTGACCATCAAAGGCGCCGGGGGCAAGATTGCTGTTGGCGAAGGCCATGTGAAGATGGTGGTCATTCCCCGGGATACCACCCCTCAGGAGACGGAAATCGTCGGTGAAGATGTGGTAGCCGTGGTAGGGAACCCGGATGTGCCTGAAGAACTCTACAAGCTGTACAACTGGCCCGGCACCCCCGTAGGGTTTGGGGAGACGGACCTGGAAAAGGTGAAGCTGGCTCAGGCAGAACAGACGGACGAAACAGCTGAAATCACTGAGAACACCGTAGCATAATCCCCGCACTAACCCGTAGGGGCGCCCGGGAATGAACCCACCACCGGCTACGCCGGTCCCCCGCCCTTGAAAAGGGCGGACAGGAAAATCTTGCGGAGTTAAATGTAAAATTTAGTTACGGTTTTCTATATCAGGACAGTCATAAAGGGAGTCAAGAGTGAAGATACGCGCAGAGAATTTGGTAAAAGTATATGGTACTCGCCGCAAGGGCTTGCGCACCGTTGTGGACAAGGTAAGCCTGGAAGTGGAGCAGGGCACCATCGTGGGCCTGCTGGGCCAGAACGGTGCCGGCAAGACCACTACGTTCTATATGATCGTGGGCCTGGAGCATCCGGACGGTGGCAGCGTGTTCATAGACGATAAGGACGTAACAAAGCTGCCCATGTACCAGCGGGCTTTGGCCGGCATCGGCTATCTGCCCCAGGAAGCTTCCATTTTCCGGAAGCTGACCGTGGAAGAAAACCTGCTGGCCATCCTGGAAGCGGTCCAGCCTGATAAAAAACAGCAGCAGGAAAAAATGGAATCCCTCATTGAGGAATTTCACATCGGCCACATCCGCAAAAGCCTGGGCAGCGCCCTGTCCGGCGGCGAACGGCGCCGTGTAGAGATTGCCCGGGCCTTGGCTATGGATCCGGCCTTCATCCTGCTGGACGAACCCTTTGCAGGGATCGACCCCATTGCCGTAGCCGACATCCAGGTCATGGTAACCCATTTGGCCAAGCGGGGCATCGGCGTGCTCATTACGGACCATAACGTGCGGGAAACCCTCAGCATCGTGGACAAGGCCTACATCATGAGTGAAGGCAAAATCATGGTAGAGGGCACCAGCGAGCAGGTGGCCGCGGATCCTATTGCCCGGAAGTACTATCTGGGCGAAAACTTCAGATTGTGAGGCCTGCCTATGAAGATTCTCGATAAATATATCTTGAAACAAATGCTGCAGCCCTTCTTCTTCGGCGTAGCAGCGTTTTCCACCATCTTCGTGGCCTCGTCCTTCTTATTCCGGGTCACCCAGTACATTACCCAATACGGGGCCAGCTATTCGTCCCTGTTCCGGCTGTTTCTATGCCTCATGCCGGAAGTCATCAACTACACCTTCCCGATGTCCATGCTGCTGGCCAGCCTGCTGACCATGGGCCAGTTGTCCGGCAACAGTGAAGTAACGGCTATGCGGTCCGGGGGCCTCAGCTTCCGGCGTATTGCGGCGCCCATCCTGGCGGCCGGTTTCGTAGTGAGCCTGTTCTCCGTAGTGTGGGCCGAAAAGGTGGTACCGCCGGCCAAGACGGAATACGAACGGATCATCAAAGTGGAAATCAAACGGGACACCAAGCCCCGTACCCAGAACCACGTCATCATCAAGCAGGTGTCCAAGGGCCAGCTGGTGCGGTTGACCTACGCCCGGACCTTCGATGAGAAACAGGGCATGATGAAGGACATCACCATAGAAGAATTCGACAAGGGCAATGTGGTGCGCATCCAGCGTACTCCTCAGGCCAAGTGGGAAAAGAGCCAGTGGATTATGGAGGACGGCACCATCCAGGACCTGACCGGCAAGGACGGGGCATCCCGGACCATGACCTTTAAGAAACAGGTCCTGCCCATTTCCGAAACACCTAAGGCCATTACCCTGGACCAGAAGGATCCGGACCAGATGACCATTGGTGAATTGAAGATGTACATCGGCATCCTGGAGAAACAGTACCAGCCTACCAGCAAGTACGTCATGGAAATCTACCGTAGATTTACGGTGCCTCTGGCCAGCTTCTTCTTCGCTCTCATCGGCGTGCCCCTGGGCATGCAGAGCCAGCGTACAGGCGCCGGCATGGGTCTGGGCTTCTCCGTGGTCATCATCTTCATTTACTACTCTGTCATGACATTCATGACCGGTCTCGGTCAGGGCGGCGTCATTCCTCCCTTTATCGCCGCCACGTTCCCCAACATCCTCTGCGGCATCTTCGGCTGTTGGATGATTTGGAAGAAGGATAATATTTAGTTTAAAAACGGTTGTGAAATTTTGATTTCACAACCGTTTTTCTTGTCTAAGCGAAGAGTGAAGAGGAAAGAGCGAAGAGGCGCCTGCGGCGGGCAAGGAAGAACACTGGCCAAGGCCAGCGTAGGGGCGCGCCGTGGGCGAGATGTTAGACGTGAGACGTTAGAGGCTAGTGGGCCGCTGGCCTCACACCCCCACCACCATCGCAAGCGATGGTCCCCCGCCCCCGCTGAAGCGAGGGCGGACTGGGCTCTGCCCGGCTTGCTCCACGCGGCAGCAGTGTTCCTCTGTCGTCTGTCGTCCGTCTTCAGTCGTCCGTCGTCCGTCCTTAATCCCCGGCCCGTGTAGCGCACCACTAACGTCTCTTCTTTTCCTCTTCGCTCATAACTCTTCGCTTTTCGCTTTCTTTTATCCTCTTCACTCTTCGCTCTTCGCTATGGTATAATAATCAGGTACAAAAACTACGCAAAGGAGGGAGCAGGATGACTGGACTCATGATGATCCTCATACTGGCTCTGATGGGCGGTCTCATCGCCTATCTGGGTGATAAATTGGGCAGTAAAATCGGCAAAAAACGACTGCGGCTATTCGGCCTGCGCCCTCATGATACGTCGGTTCTCATGACCATTACCAGCGGCATCCTGGTTGCGGCCCTGACCATGACGGTATTGAGCATTGCTTCCCAGGAAGTCCGCACGGCCCTGTTCGGCATGAAGCGCATGCGCCAGGAAATGGCGGACCTGACCAAGAGCCGGGAAGAGGCCAATAAGGAACTGTCCGCCCAGAGTGCCAAGATCCAGGAACTGGACAAGCGCATCCAGGAGTCCACGGACGCTTTAAAAGAAGCCAATGCCCAAAAGGCTCTGGCGGAAAAACAGATGAAACAGGCCCAAAGCGACCTGAAATCCATGCAGAGCCGCTATGATGAGGCCAGCCACCGTCTCCAGGACGCTCAGCAGCAGATCGCTGCCGCGGAACGGGAACGGGACCAGCTGCAGCAGGACGTCCACAGCCTCCAGGATACCCAGAAACGCCTGAAGGAGGGCATCGTGGCCATCCGGGAAGGCAACGTGGTGTTCCGCAGCGGGGAAATCCTGTTCTCAGGCGTGCTGAAGGGCGGCCAGTCCGAAGAAGAGACAAAGAAATCCCTGCAGGAATTCCTGTCCGAAGCTAACGAACAAGTGGCAGCGAAGATCGGCGCTGCCCAGAATACCCCCGTCATCTGGCTGAGCCGGGAGGCCGTGGAAGAGGCTCAGGACGCTCTGGGCAAAGCTAAGGGCAATATGTACGTGCGCCTGTGTGCAGCCGGCAATATCCTGTCCGGGGAAGTGGTAGTCAGCCGTCTGGAAATGGTAGGGGACAAGGTAGTGTACCCTGAACATACCCTGATTCTGACCCAGACCATTACCGTGAAGCCCAATACCCCTGAGGTGGACTATGCCCTCATGGCCTTCTTGAAGGACGTGAACCGCATTGCCCAGGCTGACGGCGTTATCCCCAACCCCATTACCGGAGACGTAGGAGCTATTACCAGCCGGGAACTGACGGAAGCCAGCGAAAAGATCTCCCGTCTGGGAGGCAGAGTGCAGCTGACGGCCAAGTCCCGCCAGGCCATTACCGTGGCAGGGCCCGTGCTCCTGGAACTGGACGTGCGGCCGGTAGAGACTAGATCCATGGTCAAGCCGGGAGGGGACCAGCAATGAGCTATATCGTCTATTTAGGCGTGGATCCCGGCCGGGACAAGACTGGGGCCGCCCTTATGACGGCCAGCGGGATCCTGCTGCGGCAGGCTATCCTGGCCACAAAGGACATCCGGGCAGAACTGGAAACCTTCGTGGGCGACATTCCCGTGGCCGGTATCGTCATGGGTAACGGCACCACGTCACAAGCTATGAAAGAGCAGCTGGAGAAGGAATTTCCCCAGCTGCCCATTTACGTAGTGAACGAATACAACAGCACCCAGGAAGCCAAGGAACTCTATTGGCAGCTGAATCCGCCCAAGGGCCTGAAGCGGCTAATGCCCAAAGCCCTTCTGTCCACCCCCGCCGCCGTGGATGGCCTGGCCGCGGCGGTGCTGGTGAAGAGGTATCTGAAAAAATAGCGAAGAGCGAAGAGGGAAGAGCGAAGAGGTGCCTGCGGCGGGCGAGGAATAGATGTTAGTGGGCCGCTGGCCTGCCCCCCTCGCCAACTTCGTTGGCCCGTCTCCCCCTACGGGGGCGACAGTCTGCTGGACGGCCAGGGGCCAGTCATCCCCGTAGGGGAGGGGAACCGTGCGTAAGCACGGTGGTGGGGCAGTGCGGCGCACCCTCTTCGCTCTTATCTCTTATCTCTTCGCTTTTATTCAAGTTAAAATGTAACGAAAATGAAAACTTTTCGTGACGGAAAGTTTAAAATCCCATAAAAACCATGAAACTCCAAGGACGATTTGAAAAAATCGTCCTTCTTTTTTATTCCACATGTGAAATTTAGAAACGAGTACACAAATTTGTCACATTAAAATAAAATATGAGTGTAAATAATGAACGTAAAAAACTGTGAAATTTGCTTAATAGTGGCAACTTGTGTTAGAATAAGCACGTGACATAAAGATGTCACAATGAAACTCTTCGGCAAGACCAAAAAGGCGATTTTGAAGACAGACCAGAGGAAACAAGGATACTCGCGGTACAGGTCAGAGAGAGAACCTTCCAGGAATTGCCTCTGTATTCCAAGGAGGAATATCCATGAAAAAATCTTTAGTATTTGCAATGGCTATGGCTCTGGGCGTAAGCGCTACCGCTTTCGCTGCTAACCCCTTCTCCGATCTGCCTGCTGGCCACTGGGCTTATGGCGCTGTAGCTAAACTGGCTGCTGCTGGTATCGTTGATGGTTATCCTGATGGCACCTTCAAAGGCGACAAGACCATGACCCGTTATGAAATGGCTCAGATCGTTGCCAAGGCTCTGGCTAAAGGCGCTATCGGTGCTGACGACAAACTGGTTAGCGAATTCGCTGACGAACTGGACAACCTGGGCGTTCGCGTAGCTAAACTGGAAAAGAATGCTGACAATGTTAAAATCACTGGCAACATCCGTACCAGCTATGATCAAAGCTATGGCGATCTGAAGAATCCTTCTTCTGCCGTTACTCGTTCCCGTCTGTTCTTCACTGGTGAAGTAAACGACAACTGGCATTATGTTGGTATGATTCAGAACCAACAACACTGGATCAACCACAATGACAAGAATGACTCCGGCGAAACTGAAACCAAGTTCCAGAGAGCTTACCTGACCGGTAATATCGGTGTAGTAGGTGTAACTGCTGGTCGTTATGAAGGCTTCGTAGCAGAAGGTAACGTATATGATACCCGTGCTGATGCTGTTACTCTGAGCGGTAAATCCGGTAAGACTTACCTGAGCGCTACTTGGGGCAAGATGGCTAACAAAGATGTCGTTGACCAAGATGATGACAAGAAGAGTGAAACTGATTCTGTTGCTGGTGAATACACTCAGGCAGTTCTGGGCGGTGACATCGGCAACCTGAATCTGGAAGCTAACTATCTGCATGCAAAAGATATTGACACCAAATGGATGACCGGTGATGACAATATCTGGACCGCTGCTGCTAACTATAAAGCTGGCGACTGGACCATCGGTGCTATGTACCTGCATGGCGATGCTGATGACAAAGTTGCTGGTAAGGAACCGGATCATGATGGCTGGGTAGCTAAAGTCCTGTACAAAGGCGCTAAAGCTTCCAAACCCGGTTCTTGGGGCCTGTTCGCTCGTTACTATGATCAGGGCGGCGCAACCTACATCGCTCATACCATGAACGGCCATTACAGCAAGTTTGGTCCTGACGGCTTCAAAGGCTGGGAAGTCGGCGGCAACTGGGCAGTAGCTAAGAACATGGTAGCTCAAGTTAACTACTATGATTTGAAAGACAAAGGCGATACCTCCGATCACGCTAAGAACCTGTGGTCTCAACTGGTTGTTACCTTCTAATTTCAAACGAAATTACAAAAAGGCGATTCCTTCGGGAATCGCCTTTTTTGTGGCGTTTGGGATGACTTGGGCGAGACGTTAGACTTTAGACGTTAGAGGCTAGTGGGCCGCTGCACTGCCCCCTCGCCAGCTGCGCTGGCCCTCTCCCCCTACGGGGGCGACAGTCCGCTGGACGGGCGGAGCCCTGTCCGCCCTCGCCTCAGCGGGGGCGGGGGACCGTCGTAGACGGTGGTGGGGGTGTGCGTGCAGAGCACTATTCTCACTGACATCTCAAGTCGATTCTCTGCACAAAAGGGTCGATTCCCGCCGTGTTTTGACCCTTGCTGGACTTTTCTAAAATGTCCTTGTAGAATAAACTTGGTGTCGATTCATTTATTTATTGCAATATACACGCAACACAGGTATAATTATTATGATACTTAATTTCACAGACAAGGAAGCAGAAAAAATCTTTCAACAGCAATTCTCAAGAAAACTTCCCCAGGGAATTCAGAAAATTGCCTTAAGGAAATTGATGATGATGCAGGCGGCAAATAGGTTAGAAGATTTGAAAATACCGCCAGCGAATCATTTAGAAAAATTAACGGGTAATCGGGAAGGACAATACAGTATTCGGATCAACGACCAGTATCGGATTTGTTTTATGGTGGAGCAAAACCATTTCACTCATGTGGAAATTGTAGATTATCATAACTAAGGACGGCAGGTGAGATTAGATGAATAGAAGGATTGAAACTCCCAAAATCAGTGAAATTCTATGGGATGAGTTTATGGAGCCTATGCATATCTCTGCCTATAAATTGGCTAAAGAAATCCATGTACCTGTGTCCCGGATTCAAGATCTTCTTCATGATAGGAGGAAGATTACTGCTGATACATCTGTGCGCCTTGGAAAATATTTCGGCGTATCCGATTGCTATTTCTTAAATCTGCAGAATGATATTGATATACGGAATATTTATCTGACCATGCAGGAAGAATTGGCAAAAATCCACAAAGTGAGCTGATTCCACGCGACAGCGTGGTTCCGCTTTCGTCCGTCGTCGGTCTTCAGTCGTCCGTCCTCCTTCAAGCCATATCTTGACAAAACATACATTTTCGTTGCATAAATTGTACAGATGTGATAAAATTTTAAACTATAAAAACATTCTTATCTTCGTTATCTCGGAAAATCGACGGCTCTGTGTATAGCCCAGAGGAAACACGGCAACTCGCGGGATTGGGGGCAGAAAAGGAGATTTTCCAGATAAAATACACATCTGGGAGGCAATCCTATGAAAAAATCTCTCGTATTGGCAATGGCTATGGCTCTGGGCGTAAGCGCTACTGCTTTCGCTGCCAACCCCTTCTCTGATCTGCCTGCTGGCCACTGGGCTTATGGCGCTGTGGCTAAACTGGCTGCTGCCGGTATTGTGGACGGCTATCCTGATGGCACCTTCAAAGGTGACAAGACCATGACCCGGTATGAAATGGCTCAGATCGTGGCCAAGGCTCTGGCTAAGGGCGCTATTGGTGCTGACGACAAACTGGTCAGCGAATTTGCTGACGAATTGGACAACCTGGGCGTCCGGGTTGCCAAACTAGAAAAAAATGCAGATAACGTAAAGATTACCGGTGCTGCCCGTGCCAGCTATGTCCATATGCATGGCAGCCAGGTCAACGGCGGCAAAACCGACTACGAATCCCAGCTGCGTACCCGTCTGTGGTTCACCGGCGATGTTAATGACAACTGGAATTACGTGGGCATGATCCAGAACCAGCAATTCTTTGGCGGTAAACGGGAATCCGGTGACACTACCACGAAATTCCAGAGAGCTTACCTGGAAGGCAATATTGGCGTAGTCGATGTAACGGCCGGCCGGTATAACGCTTTCTATTCTGATGGTAACGTGTTTGATGACAGAGCCGATGCTGTAGAACTGAAAGTAAAGAGCGGCCAAACCTATATTGGCGCTGCTGCCGGCAAGATGGCTAATGTGGACGTAAGCAATCAGGATGACGACAAGAAGAGCTTAAAGGAATCCGCTGCCGGTGATTATTATGTAGGGTATATTGGCGGCAACCTGGGCAATCTGCATATGGAAGGTACGTACTTGAAAGCTAAGGACGTTATCGTCAATGGCATGGACGGCGACGACAAGATCTGGACCCTGGGTGCTGATTACACTGCAGGCAAGTGGAACATCAATGCCATGTACCTGAAAGGCGACGACGATGCTCTGGCTGATGAATATAAAGGGAAGGGCGCCGATGACGATGGCTACGTAGTAGGCCTGAGCTATGCCGGTGCCGATTCTGCCAAACCCGGTACTTGGGGCCTGTACACCAAGTACTATGACCAAGCTGCTCCTACGGTCATCGCTCATACCATGAACGGCGACTATTGGGATGTGGTAGACGGCTATGGTTTCAAAGGCTACATGGTGGGCGGCAACCTGACCGTAGCTAAGAACATGGTAGCTACCGTAGAATACTTCGATCTGAAGGCTAAAGGCGGCGAAAATAAAGACGGTCATGCCCGCACCTTGTGGTCCGAACTGAATATTACGTTCTGATAAACTGGGATAAGACGTCAGATGTCAGACGTCAGGGGCCGCTGGCCTGCCCCCTCGCCAGATGCAAGCATCTGGCCCTTTCCCCCTACGGGGGCGACTGTCCGATGGACGGGCGTTGTAAAATGAATAAACAAGGAGCTGTGCAATTTTGCACAGCTCCTTGTTTATTTGTAGTCAATACTACTCTTTAGCGGTACGTGATCCCCTTTGTCACCTGGTCCAACAGGCTGGAGCCGCTGCCGCCTAACAGGTCGACTTTGCTGACCACCACCTGCATGATGCGGTTCTTTACCACGCCGTCAGCTGTGGGCTGGCCATAGGAGGCGATGGAGTGGATCATGTAGGGGGTATCCTGAGAATTGCCCAGGATGAGCATCACATGGCTGGGCGTATAGATGATGGAACCGGGAGCCAGATTTTTCACGGCCTGGATCCGGGCACTGTGGCCGAGGCCCCTGAAGCTCTTGCCGGGGAAGGCTTTGGCCTGTTCATCTCCGTTCCGGGGCAGGTAGATGCCCATGGCTTTGTACACGTCCTGGACGAAGGCAGAGCAGTCTACGCTGTTCTTCATGCCGCCCCAGCCGTAGGGCGCTCCCAGGTGTTTGAAGGCCAGGCGGATGGTGTTGTTGGTGGTGTAGGGCAGATAGCCCTGGTGCAGGTTAGCTCCAAAGGAGGCTTTTACCGGCACGATGGCCAGATGGCCCTTGTTGTCCCGGGTAGGCAGCAGCAGATTCCCGTTCTTCGTAGGGATGGCCGTGCCCATCTGGTACAGCTGGCTTTTGGCGCCGGCTTTCAGGGTCAGCAGCCGGGCCGTCACTACGGCAGGAGCGGCAGGGTTCGCATAGGTCTGCCACGTGGCTGCGTCCGTAATGGCCACCTTATTCATGGGCAGCCAGCCCCGATAGTCCCGGGTCCGCACGAAGCAGAACGTGCCCTGGGGGTTCGTGTGATACACCCGCACAGGAGTGGATGGGTCCACTGCCGTTTCCTGCCAGTTGTCAAAATTGTAGTCCGAAGGATCGTCAAAGGCCCGCTGCAGGGTAGGGAAGCTGCGCAGGTCGCTGCGGTCTACTACGACGCCGTAGCGCACCGTGTTCGTGCTCCTGATATTCTTCCGGGCATCGCTGACCAGCTGGCTGCCAAAGGCGTCTGTCAAAGGTGCGCCCTGGACGAACTGGTCCCAATCCATTTCATAGTCGTCCACGTAACCGGTCAGGGTGGCCCCGGACACCGTATTGCCCAGGGACACCAGCGTATCCCCGAAGGTGGCCTTTTCCATGGCCTGGTTCATGGCCCTGATGCGGGCCGGGGTAGCGAGCACGGTGTTGCCATTGGGCTTCAGCCAGGCTTCCGGTTTATTGAGGGCGGCCGGCGTGCCGGGCATGGCGGCGAGAGCCGACTGGACCCACAGGCACAAAGCTCCGGATAAAAATAAGATTTTTTTAAAATAATGGTTCATCTTCATGAAATCCTCCTGGTTTCTATTGTATTGTAAGGCTGGTAGAATCCATTCCATTATAATCGGGCGTGGACTCCAGCGCAACTGAGACATTTATTTAATCGCTTAATGCATTTTTTTTTAGACTTTGCAGGCATTTTTTCACAGAATAGAGTATAATAAAACGTATCATAAATGTTTGCTGCTAAGGAGTTTTTCTTATGGGAATACATTGGATTTGCCAATGGCTTGGTAAAAAAGTCGTTGACCTGTGTGCCCGCACAGGCAGGGTGGTCAACCTGTTTTTGTCCGCCTGTGCACTGGCCAGGAAAGCCGATCATAAAGAGGTCCTGCGCCAGATGGCCAAACTGGGGGCGGACTCCCTTCCCATCGTCAGTATGACCATCCTGTGTACCGGCATGGTCATGTCCGTACAGACAGCCAAGGAATTCGTGAAGCTGGGCGCTGCTGACTCCGTAGGGGGCATCGTGGCCATTGCCATGGGCCGTGAACTGGCACCCATCCTGACAGGGGTTGTGGTGGCCGGCCGGATCGGCGCTGCGATTGCAGCAGAAATCGGAACCATGAAAGTTACAGAACAGATTGATGCCCTCCGGGTCATGGCTACAAGCCCTGTCCAGTATCTGGTAGCACCCCGGCTTATTGCCATCGTGCTCATGATGCCGGTACTCTGCGTGTATGCGAACTTCGTTGGGGACCTGGGAGGCTGGTTCGTAGCGGAAAACTACGCCGGTATCGGGACCCACATGTTCCTGGAATCCATCCGGGGCTTCATCGAGCCCTGGGACATTATCGGGGGCATGGTGAAGAGCCTGTTTTTCGGGGCCATCATTGCCATCATCGGCTGTCACAAGGGCCTGAACGCCAAACAGGGAGCTGAAGGTGTAGGTCTGGCTACCACGGCATCTGTGGTGCTGTCCATTATCCTGATCTTCATCTGCAACTATTTCTTGTCCGTGATCCTGTACGTACATGGAGGCTGAAATGGAAAATCCTGTTATTGCATTTCAAAGAGTGGATATGTCCTTTGGGCCGAAGGTGGTACTGGACCATGTGAGCTTTACGGTGAATAAAGGGGAAACCCTGGCGGTCATCGGACCCTCCGGTACGGGCAAAAGTACGGTGCTGAAGCTGCTCATCGGCCTGCTGAAGCCTCAGGGCGGCCACGTGGTCATCCAGGGGCACAACGTGGAAAACTACACGGAAGACCAGTGGAACCAGCTGCGCCAGCACATGGGCATGGTGTTCCAGTATTCGGCGTTGTTCGACTTCCTGGACGTCAGCGAAAACGTAGCCTTTGGGCTGCGGCAGCACACCCATATGAAGGAAGCGGAAATCCACGCAAGAGTAAAGGAACTGCTAGCCTCCGTAGGGCTTTCCGGCAACGAGCATGTGTATCCGGCAGAACTGTCCGGGGGCATGCAGAAACGGGTGGGCCTGGCCAGGGCTCTGGCCCTGCAGCCGGACATCATCCTGTACGACGAGCCTACGGCGGGCCTGGATCCGATCATGGCCACGAATATCAGCCAGCTCATCAAGGATACGAAGGAAAAGCTGGGCATCACCGGGGTGCTGGTGACCCACGACATGGCCTCCGCGTTTATGTGTGCGGACCGGATCCTGATGTTGAGCCAGGGCAGTATCGTATTTTCCGGCACCGTGGAGGAAGCGAAACGGACCCAGGAACCTACGGTCCGGGCTTTTATCCGCAGTGATCTGTTTAAGGAATAGATGGGGAAGGGAGCAAGACGATGAAAGCGAATGAAGTAAAAGTAGGGGCTGTCACCCTGGGAGGGCTGATCATCCTGGCCCTGATGCTGACGTTCTTAGGCGTATTCAGCTTTGCGGGCAAAACCTATAAACTCAATGTGATGTTTGACGATGTAAACGGCCTGAAAGTGGGCAACGAAGTCCGTTTTGCCGGTGTCCCTGTAGGTAAGGTGGAGGACATCCAGGTCAGCGGCTCCAAGGTCAAAGTGGTCATGAAGATGGACGACAAACACAAGATTCCCCGGAATTCCCAATTCAGCATTGGCATGGATGGGGTCATGGGAACGAAATTTGTAACCATTATGCCGCCCCAGATTGCCACGGGCGTCACGTTCAAACCGGGAGAGACCATTACCGGCCAGCAGTCCGGGGGCATCAACAAGATGATGGATTCCTCCGGCCGGGTGCTGGACAAATTGGAAGTGGTCGTGGATGCCTTCAGCAACGTGTTCGGTGACAAGAATGTCCAGAAATCCATGAGGGAAGGCTTCGTCCAGACCGGTGAGATTACGAAGAACATGAACGAATTCACGAAGGCCCTGGCCGTTATGGCTCAGCAGAACCAGGGCGATATCCACGCCATGGTCAGCCAGATGAAGGACATGTCCATGCATATGAACAGCATTATTTCCAAGGCCGATGCGGAAGGCGCTACGGGGGAAAATGTGGCCCTCATGGCGTCCAATATGGCGGATGCCAGCCTGAAGCTGAAGGAGACGGCAGAATCCCTGAAGAATATGGCCACGGATCCCCAGACCCAGCAGGATTTGAAGGAAACCATCCATCATGCCAACTCCACCGTCAAGAAAGCGGACAAGATCCTGAGCGTAGTGACGGATGCCCAGATCCAGGCCGACGTCATGTATAATGACAAGAAAGACAAATGGCGTACGGACATGGGCGTGAAGCTGCCTGTGAAGAACGACGATTTCGTGCTTCTGGGTGTGTCCGATATCGGCGACAAGGACAAAGTGAACTTCCACTATAATAAGAAGTTAAACAAATTCGTGTATGCCCGGGCCGGCGTTATGGAAGGCGAGTTCGGCGTAGGCATGGACTGGAATGTGACCCCGAAATTCAAATTGTTCACGGATTTCTACGATTTCAACGATGCGAAGCTGAAAGTGGGCGCAGAATGGGCCTTCAGTCCCAGAATCTCCCTCATAGGCCAGAGCATGGACGTGTTGGATAGTGCTTCCGAAACCACTTATCTGGGTCTGAGAGCAAGATTTTAAAATTTGTTTAGTTGACTTTGAAAAAGTTCCTGATTATAATAAATTGAACTGACTAAGTAGTCAGAACTACAGGAGGGCATAATTGTGAAGCATTTTCTGACAAAACGGATTTTATTAAGTGCCGCCATCTTAGGTACGTTATCCTTACATACGGCGTATGCTGCAACGCCGGACACGGTGAGCCTGGATCTGGGCAAGGCCGTACGCATGGCGCTGGAAAATAACTCCAGCGTGAAGATTTCTGCAGCCGAATTGGAGGCTGCCAAGGCTGACCTGGACGCTGCCAAAGGCGCCCGCTGGGGCAGCATCGACTTTAACCACTATAGCGGCCGGACGGAACGGTATAATGTGGTAACGGGAAACGCTATCCAGGGCTATCGGAGCCATGACGTGGCCTCGAACAATCACACGAATACGGTGAGTATCAGCGTGCCCATCTATACCGGCGGCCGTCTGGAAGGGGCTATCGACCAGGCCAAAGAAAACCTGAACTACTACCAATACGGTATGAGCAGCAGCTACCAGACTACCCGCTATAATGCGGAAAAAGGTTACTATGATGTGCTGCAGGCTGCCAACACGGTGAACCTGGGCAAGGAAACCGTGGACCGGCTGGATGACCATCTGAAAAATACCCAGGCCCAATTCAACGTAGGCGTGGTCGCCAAAGTGGACGTGCTCCGTTCCCAGGTGGAACTGGCCAACGCCCAGCAGTCCCTGACCCAGGCCCAGAACAGCTACGATGTAGCTGTGTCCAGCCTGAACAATGTACTGGGTCTGCCCACCTATACGAAGCTGAACCTGAGCCAGGGGCTGGAATACAAGCCCAACGATTATGATCTGGACAACTGTGTGACCTATGCCATGGCCAACCGCCCGGAAATCCACCAGGCAGAAGCGGCTGTGGGCATGGCCAAAGCCGCCCAGAAGATTGCCAACTCCGGCAACCTGCCTTCCCTGAGCCTTGGGGCTTCTAACGAATGGGCGGAAGATAACTTCCCCGGCAAGGAAAAGAATAACTGGACCGTGGGCGTAAGCCTGAACCAGAACATCTGGGACTATGGCGTCACTGCTGCCAAAGTCCGTGCTGCCAAAGCCGACGTGGTGAAATCCCAGGAAAGCTACCGGAAGATTACGGATGATGTACGCCTGGCTGTCCGCACCAGCTACCTGAGCATGCGAGAAGCTGAAAAGCGCATCAAGACCACGGAAGTGGCCGTATCCCAGGCAGAAGAAGACTACCGTATTGCCCAGCTGCGGTACCGGGCCGGCGTAGGCACCAACACCGACGTTATCGATGCTTCCGTTGCCCTCACGGATGCCAAGAACAACTACATCCAGGCTCTGTACGACTACAATACTTCTCTGGCTTTGCTGGAACAGTCCATGGGTGTTCCTGTAGAAAACGAATAATCGGTTCCTTTACAGGGAATTTTTGAAAAGTGTATAAAAGTTGACATCTCTGGCAGAAACAATTGTTTACAAAATGTTTCTGTCAGGGGTGTTTCTTTTTTTGCCCGGAAACTGATATACTAGAATTATGCATGACTGATTAAAAATGATCTGTATAGGAGGATGCCAATGCGGGCCAAACTGAAAAAATGGCTGCCCGTCTGTGTGGTAATCCTGGCAGGGCTTTATCTGCTGTTGTGGAAGGTGGTCCTGCCTCAGGGCTTGAATCAGGCCATTCCCTTTGTGAAACAGACGGCTGGTGACTATATAAACGGAACATTGGACCTGGCAGGGGTAGAAGTGGGCAACGGCTTCACGTTTACCCTTAGAGACGTGCGCGTCAACGACGTGAAAGGGCGGCCTTTTGCGGAAATCCCGGCTCTGTCCCTGCACCTGAATCCTTTGAAGGCTATTAGCGGAGGGGCTTTGGGCACTGTGACGAAGATTACGCTACAGAATCCCTCTGTGACCCTCATTATGGAGGAAGACGATACCTGGAATGTGGCAGGCCTTTTGAAGGAAAGCGAATCCTCCAGCACGGATTTCAAAGGGAACATCGCGATCAATAACGGCACATTGGCGGTAAAAACGCCCTATGGCAGCTGGAAATTGGGAATGGACGGAGATATCGACCCCTCCCGAAATCCCGTCTATGGCGTGAATCTGACGCTTGTGAAGGGCAGTCAGGCCCTGGATATTGCCGGCTCCATCGATACGGACAAACAGGGCAGCCTGACCGTGAAGACGGACGAGTTCGCCCTTGGGGATTTTGCACCTCTGGCCGCTCATTTTATGCCCATGACGGGCTTGAAGGGTACCCTGCGCAATACGGCCGTGACCTGGACCCAGAACAGCGAAGGCAGCCAGCTGTCCGGCAAGGGCGCTCTGAATCAGATCGGCGCTGTCTATGACTACGAAGGCCATGAGCTGAATCTGGTGGCAGATGGCCGGGTAGAATTTGATAATATGCGGTTCCGGGCAAAGGGCCTGACTGTAACGGTCAACGGCCAGAAGGCCGGTATCCGGGGCATTTTGGACTTGACGGATACGAAGAATCCCAAAGCGGAAAAACTGAAGGTGTCCCTGGCAGACGTGGACCTGAACCAGCTAGGCCTGAATCTGCCTGTGGAGGCTGTAGTAGACGGCACGGTGACTGTCAGCGGCAGCCTGGATGACCTGCAGGGCGAAGGCATCGTGACAACGCCCTCCCTGACGGCCATGGGCTATACTCTGACGGATGTAAAAGTCCCTGTGGCCGTCCATGGCACCCGGGTGGAAGTGACCGGAGCCGGGGCAGGTCTGGAAGGCGGCTGGGCGGAAGTGACCGCTTCCTTTGACTGGAAGAACCGGCAAGGCACGGGTTCCGTGAACGTGACGGACCTGGATGCAGGATTGTTCTATCCCCGGCTGGGCAGCCTGATACTGAATGGGGAAATGGTGCTCCAGGGCCGCTACAGTGACGAGGGCTTGGAAGTAGAGACGGAAACCAGTGATATGGCTCTGTCCTGGGGAGATATTACCCTGCAGGACATCTCTCTGAATGCCGTATTGAAAGGCTCGGACGTGGCTGTAAACCGGCTGTCCGCTTATACGGCAGAAGGGGGCGCCCTGGCCGGTACGGCATCCCTCATTGATAACCAGCTTGATGGGGAACTGTATGCTACGGACCTGTCCATTACCCCGTTCCTGGCTCTGGCCGGCCAGGAGGGATCCGGCCTGCTGTCCGTCCACGTAAAGGTGGGCGGCACGAAGGATAATCCTACGGGCTTCGGGGCTTTCTCCCTGAAGGACGGGGAAATCCTGAAGGAAAAGGTTAACGAGGCCCATGGGGCCCTGACCTGGAATGATATGACCCTGGGCCTGCACCGGGTGGAAGTGAGCCCGGAAAAAGGCCGTCACAACCTGGATGGCACCGTCTATCTGGGTGGTGACGAGCCTGTGCTGCACCTGACCCTGGATACGACGGCCGTACGGCTGGAGCCTCTGACGGATCTCAATATTTCGCCCATGCCCATTACGGGCAATCTGACCAATACCATCAAGGTGGACGGACCTCTGTCCAATCCGTCCTTTAACGGCCATATCCATACGTTTGACGGTTCTTTCAACAAGTTCCTGTTTGACGAGCTGGATGGGGACTATACCTATGACGGAAAAATCCTGACGCTTAAGGGCTTCCATTTCATGGCTCTGGGCTGCCGGGCCGATTTTGCGGGCACCGCGACCCGGGATGGTTTCCTGGATATCGGCATCGATGCCAAGAACATCAATCTGCTGCGCCTGCCCTGGCTGAAGGACGATGTGGACCTGGAGGGCCACGTGAACTTCAGCGGCAGCGTAAAGGGCCATTACAGCCGGCCCAGCCTCCAAGGCGTTATGACCTCTAACTCCGTGCTCATCAACGGCGTGGAATTCACGGGCCTGGCCCTGTCCTTCCAAAGCCAGGCAGGCCACGTGAACTCCTTTGAAGGGACATTCCAGCAGAAGACTGGCGGGGACTATTCCCTGAAAGCCTTCTTCGATTTCGATAAGAAACTGTTCTCCTGGACAGCGGATGTGGACCGGGGCAATGTGCGGTCCCTGCTGAAGATGGGGCACGTGGACCTGGATATCGACGGCTACCTGTCCGGCCGGATCCAGCTGAATCCTCACGGCCGTGGCTCCGGCATGACCATCGTAGGCAAAGTAGAAGATGGCAAAGTTGGAGGCGTACCCTTCAGCTCTGCGGACTTCGACATCTTTACTCATCGGGGCAACTGGCAGATCCGCAAACTGCAGGCTCAGGAAACCAACGGGGGCCTGTTGGCGGCTCAGGGCACCGTGGACTTCTTCAAGCGGACCATCGACCTGGAAGTGGCGGCCAACGCCATTAACGCCAAGCTCCTGACTGTAGCTATGGCCAATCCTATAGACCTGCAGGGCAAGATGAATGTAGCAGCCCAGTTCAAGGGCAACCTGGATATGCCGGACGGCAACATGTCCCTGGAACTGAATAACGGCGTCCTCAGCGGAGTAGCCTTCGATAACGTGTATGGCATGGTGACGCTGCGGCAGGATATGTTTACCGTGGATCAGCTGCTGGTGCAGAAGGATGTTTACAAGATCAGTGCCTACGGCACGTTCCCCATGGACCTGTTCCGGGCCAAAGCCAAGCGGAAGAATCCCAATGCCAACATGAACCTGGAATTCCGGCTGGATAACGGTAATCTGGCCATCCTGCCCTCTATTACGAAGTACGTGCAATGGGCGGATGGACCTACAAAGGGCAATGTGACCGTCACCGGAACCCTGGAAGACTATAACCTGAATGGATCCATCGATTTGGATAACGGCACCATCAAGACACGGCTGCTGGATGATACCTTCGACAATGTGAAGCTTCACGCTATCTTCGCCGGCAAGGCTATTACCTTGAAGGAATTCTCTACCACCATGGGTAAGAACGGCACCATTACGGCTTCCGGTTCCTACCTGCTCAATGATGTGTCGGACAAGCCTTATCAATTGACAGCGGCCATCCGGAATGTGGAACTGAACTCTGCTAACCTGAAGGGCAAGGTCAATGGTGACATTACCGTAGAGCGGCAGAATGATATGCCCTTTGTGACGGCGGATATCGACCTGGACAAGGTGTATATCGGCCTGAATACCATCCCTGAATTTGGGGAGGGGGGCTCGGATATTGGCCTGAATATCAACCTGAACCTGGGGGACAACCTGAGGCTGTACAACGCGGCTCTTATGGACCTGCGGGCCAGAGGGAAGCTGCACATTACCGGCACCACGGGGAATCCCTCCATTGCCGGCAGCATCCGCACGAACAAGGGCAGTATCCTGAAATATCTGGGTACGCCGTTCCGCATCGGCTACGGGGAACTGTACTGGCCTATGCCCGGTACGTTCATCCCCATGGTGAACATGCGGGCCTTTACCCGCCTGGGGCAGTACAACATCATGGCCAAGGTAAACAGCCCTCTGAGTCTGGATGAACTGCAGATCAAATTTACCAGCGATCCGCCTCAGAATGAGGATACGTTGAAACGGTTCCTGACCTTGAAGACGGACGACAGCAACCTGGAAGGGGACGCCTGGCAGGGCCTGGTAGATGCCGGGCTGCAGCTGAGCTTCCTGGCCAATGTGGAAGACGCCATCAAAGAAGCGTTGGGCCTGGATGATCTGCGGATCTACAGCGGCAACGTCCAAAGCGGGCTGGGCTTCTCGGCTGATATCAACAAGGCCAACAGTGCAGTGGGTCAGGAACGGCGGCAGTACAACGTGCTCATGAGCCGGTACTTCGGCAACAAGCTCATGGTGGGCTATACCACCAGCTTTGACGGAGAACGCTCCAACGCCTATGCCCAGTACTTCATTACCCGTCATCTGAACCTGGGCTTCTCAGTGAACCAGGACCAGGAACATTGGTATGGCGTCCAGTACAGGACACGTTTTTAAGAAAAGTTTACAAAAACGTACGAGGGAATTACACCTGTTCCGGTGCTCAGGACTGGAAATATTAGCCGATAGAAGGTATAATTAACTGTATGCCTATGTCCAAAGGATTATATTTTGGTCAAAATACCATACCTATATAGGGGGTTAGTTATGAAAACATCAGTAAACTGGCGGCAGCTGTCCGCTGCGGTGCTGGCGACTCTGGCACTGGCTACACCAGCCTATGCCGAACAAGTCTCCCACAGCGATTCCGTGGATCTGAGTGCACATAAGAAGACTGTTACGAAGGCTGAGGGCGAAGTAGGCAAGATCGAAATCAGCCCGGAAGAACAACAGGCTCTGCAAAATCCTGCACCTGCTGCTCAGGCACAGCCTCAGGCTGAAGCAAAACAAGAAGAAGAAAAACCAAGATATCGGGAAGTCCGCCGCAATGGCGTTACTTACATTGAAAAAGTAGGCAAGGAAAAACTGCAGAAGGAAAAGGCTCAGGCCAAAGCCGATGCAGAACAGGAAGCAGCCCGGGCCACCCAGCAGAAGGAAATCATGGAAGCCCAGACGAAACAGCCTGCCGGCCGCAGCATCCTGCAGCAGTCCGTTCTGTCCAATTACGATATCGACAGCCAGGAAAACAAATACGACAAGCTGGCCAAGGCTTCTGATCCCTATGTGGGACGTACGGTCACGAAAGTGCTCATCGAAGGGGCAAAGAACGAAGATCCCAATAAGCTGGCTGACGTGCTGAAGATGATCGGTGGCACGAAGTTTACGAAGGAAGGCCTCCAAGACGACGTGCGGGCTATTTACGAAACCGGTTGGTTCTATGATGTGAAGCCTGTGTTCACGGCCGTGCCGGAAGGGGTCCAGATCGTTTATCAGGTAGAAGAAAACCCTATCCTGAAGGACCTGAATATCGAAGGCAATACGAAGCTGTCCACGGGCACCATTAAGAATGCCCTGAACCTGCCCATGGGCAAGGTGTTGAACTCCCGGGACGTGAATGTGGGCGCCCGAAAGGTGGAAAGCCTGTACAGCCAGGAAGGCTATATTCTGGCCAAGGTCAGCGATGTACGCATGACGGACGACGGCACCCTGAACGTGCAGGTGGCTGAAGGCGTCATCGAAGACTACAGAGTGAAGGGCAACACGAAGACGAAGGACTACGTGGTGACCCGGGAAATGCGCATGAAGAAGGGCGAACCCTTCAACGCAAAACTGGCTCGCCGTAGCATGCAGAAGATTTATAACCTGGGCTATTTTGAAGATGTGAACATCCGTCTGAACCCGGGCCAGATGCCCAATACGGTATCCGTGGAAATCTCCGTAGTAGAAACCAGTACCGGTACCTTCGGCATTGGCGCCGGCTACAGCGATGCAGATGGCTTCCTGGGCATGGTGACCATCGGCGATAAGAACTTCATGGGCACCGGCGACAACGCCAGCATCCGTTGGGAATTCGGCGGCGATGATGAAACGAACACGAACTTCGAAGTGTCCTACATCAAGCCCTGGATCGATGATAAAGAAACTACCGCAGGGTTCACGTTCTATAACATGACCAACGAGTACGTGGACTACAACCGGAAGGGTAATGAAATCGCCCGGTACTACAAGAAACGCGTGGGCGAAGAACTGTTCTTCAGCCGGGTTACGGACAACGAATTCATTACGAACAGCATCACCCTGAAGAACCGGGATGATAAGTACAAGAAGCCCGATGACGATTACGGGACTCAGTGGTTCGAAGCCGGGGAAAATGGCTATCGGAAGATCCATGAATATAATGCCGATGAAAACTGGAGCAAACATGACCGTCTGAAGAAGAACTTCGGCAAGACCCGGTCCATTACCTTTGCCAGAACCCTGGATACCCGGGATAATATCTACGATCCACGGGAAGGCAAGCGGACCAGCTATTCCATTGAAGTGGCTAACTTCGGCGGCGACTTCGACTTTGAAAAATACCAGGCCGACTACCGGTATTATTACCGCATGGGCAAGAACTACGTATGGGCTCTGAACCTGGGCGCCGGCTACGCTAACGGGGATATGCCCCTGAGCCAGCGCTTTGCCGTAGGCGGCAGCGACATCCTCCGTGGTTACCGGGACGACCAGTTCAAGGGCAACAGCATGGTGAAGGGCTCCCTGGAATTCCGGTATCCCATCATCAAGAAGGTCCAGGGCGTGTTCTTTACGGATACGGGCTATGCCTGGAGCGAGGACTACGGCGAAGATGACTTCAGCTTCGGCGATATGAAGCACTCCGTGGGTATCGGTCTCCGGATCAACTCTCCTCTGGGACCCATCAAACTGGATTATGGCTATCGGCTGGATAGTGACGACCGGGGCGGCCGGTTCCACTTCAGCTTTGGCGGCCAGTTCTAA
>OMUE01000109.1 GCA_900314165.1 uncultured Acidaminococcus sp. | reverse complement strand
ACCGGAAGACAGATTAAAAAAATACTCACAAAGGGGGATGGTTATTTCTTTTAAGACTCTTCCGGAAAACTTCACAACAAGTATGAATCATAAGGAGGTTTTTGCTTTGAGTAAAGTAATGACGATTAAAGACGCAGTTGCCAAGTATGTGCACAGTGGCGACCATATCGCACTGGGTGGTTTCACGACTGACCGTAAACCCTATGCAGCTGTATTCGAAATTCTGAGACAAGGTATCACCGACCTGACCGGTCTGGGCGGCGCTGCTGGCGGCGACTGGGATATGCTCATTGGCTGCGGCCGTGTAAAGGCATATATCAACTGCTATACCGCTAACTCCGGTGTAACGAACGTATCCAGACGGTTCAGAAAATGGTTCGAAGCTGGCAAGCTGACCATGGAAGACTATTCTCAGGACGTTATCTACATGATGTGGCATGCTGCTGCTCTGGGCCTGCCGTTCCTGCCTGTTTCTCTGATGCAGGGTTCCGGCCTGGCTGACGAATGGGGCATCAGCAAAGAAGTCCGCAAGACTCTGGACAAAGTGCCCGATGAAAAATTCGTAGAAATCGACAACCCCTTCAAGAAAGGCCAAAAAGTCCTGGCTATTCCTGTTCCTGAAATCGACGTAGCTATCATCCATGCTCAACAAGCATCCCCCGATGGTACCGTTCGGATCTGGGGTGGCAAATTCCAGGATGTAGATATCGCTATGGCTGCTAAACACACCATCGTTACCTGCGAAGAAATCATCAGCAACGAAGAAATCAGAAGAGATCCGACTCAAAACGACATTCCCTGCATGTGCGTAGATGCCGTCTGCCTGGCTCCTTATGGTGCTCATCCTGCTCAGTGCTATGGGCTGTACGACTATGATAACCCGTTCCTGAAAGTTTACGACGTTGTGTCCAAGACTCAGGAAGACTTCGATGCATTCTGCAAAGAATGGGTATTCGACCTGAAAGATCATGACGAATATCTGAACAAACTGGGTGCTACCCGTCTGATCAACCTGAAGGTAGTTCCTGGCTTAGGTTATCATGTCGACATGACTAAGGAGGGCTAATAACAATGGATTACACGAAATATACCAACAAAGAAATGCAGGCTGTGACCATTGCAAGACAGATTAAAAATGGTCAAGTCGTAACTGTAGGTACCGGTCTTCCCCTGATTGGTGCTTCCGTAGCTAAGAGAGTTTATGCTCCTGACTGCCATATCATCGTAGAAAGTGGTCTGATGGACTGCTCTCCTATCCAGGTACCTCGTTCCGTTGGTGACCTGCGCTTCATGGCTCACTGCGGCACCATTTGGCCGAACGTTCGTTTCGTAGGCTTCGAAATCAACGAATACCTGCACAAGGCTGATCGTCTGATCGCTTTCATCGGCGGCGCACAGATCGACCCGTACGGCAACGTAAACTCCACCTCTATCGGTGACTACCATCATCCGAAAACCCGTTTCACCGGTTCCGGCGGTGCTAACGGCATTGCAACTTACTCCAACACCATCATCATGATGCAGCATGAAAAACGCAGATTCATGCAAAAGGTTGACTATGTAACGAGCCCTGGCTGGATGGACGGCCCTGGCGGTCGTGAAAGAGCTCACCTGCCTGGTGAAGTTGGTCCTCAAATGGTTGTAACGGATCTGGGCGTTCTGAAGTTCGACGAAAAGACCAAGAGAATGTACCTGGCCGGCTACTATCCGACCTCTTCTCCTGAAGAAGTTCTGGATAACACCGGGTTCGATCTGGATGTTTCCAAAGCAGTCCTGCTGCCGGCTCCTGAACCCGAAGTTATCAAACTGATCCGTACCGAAATCGACCCGGGCCAAGCTTTCATCAAAGTTCCCGTGGAAGACGCTCCCGCAAAATAATTTTAAGATTCTATAGGAGGAATTACTTAAATGGGTTTTTACTCTATGCCTAGATATTTCCAACACCTGCCTCAAGTAGGTAAAGTGCTGAAAAAACCGGATGCAGCTAACGAAGAACAGATTAAGAAGATTGAAGACGAAATCCATCAATTAATCAAAGCTGCACAGGAAGCCGGTAAAGCTGATGCTGATGTGAACAAGAGAGGCGAACTGACCGCTCTGCAGAGAATCGAAAAACTGGTTGAACCCGGTACCTGGAGACCTCTGAACAGCTTGTTCAATCCCCAAAACAACAAGAATGGCTCCGTAGCCATTGTTAAAGGCTTGGGCAAAATCAACGGCAAATGGTGCGTCATCTGCGCTTCCGATAACAAGAAGCTGGCTGGCGCCTGGGTTCCCGGCCAGGCTGAATGCCTGCTGAGAGCTTCCGATACTGCTAAGACCCTGCGTATTCCCCTGGTTTACGTGCTGAACTGCTCCGGCGTTAAATTCGACGAACAGGAAAAGGTATATCCGAACCGTCGTGGCGGTGGTACTCCCTTCTACCGCAACTCTGAACTGAACCAGATGGGCATTCCCGTCATCGTAGGCATCTACGGGACGAACCCTGCTGGCGGCGGCTACCACTCCATCAGCCCTACCGTCATCGTAGCTCATGAAAAAGCTAACATGGCTGTAGGCGGCGCTGGCATTATGGGTGGCATGAACCCCAAAGGCTTCGTGGACATGCAATATGCTAACGAAATCGCTGATATGGTTGACCGTACCGGCAAGACTGAACCTCCTGGAGCAGTCGACATCCACTACACCGAAACCGGCTTCATCCGTGAAGTCTATGCTTCCGAAGAAGGCGTTCTGGAAGGCATCAAGAAGTACGTTGGCATGCTGCCGAAATACGATCCTGAATTCTTCCGTGTAGACGATCCGAAAGAACCGGCTCTGCCTGCAGATGACCTGTACAGCATGGTTCCTATGAACGACAAACGTGCTTACGACATCTACAACGTTCTGGGCCGTCTGTTCGATAACAGCGAACTGAAGGAATACAAGAAGGGCTATGGCCCTGAAATGGTTACCGGCATCGCTAAAGTTAACGGTCTGTTAGTTGGCGTTGTGGCTAACGTACAAGGTCTGCTGATGAACTATCCTGAATACAAGACCGGCGCAGTTGGCATCGGCGGCAAGCTGTATCGCCAAGGCCTGGTTAAGATGAACGAATTCGTAACTCTGTGCTGCAGAGACCGTCTGCCCATCGTATGGGTTCAGGATACCACTGGTATTGATGTAGGTAACGATGCTGAAAAGGCTGAACTGCTGGGTCTGGGCCAATCCCTGATCTACTCCATCCAAACCTCTCATATTCCTCAATTCGAAATCACCCTGAGAAAAGGTACTGCCGCTGCCCACTATGTACTGGGTGGTCCTCAAGGCGAAACGAACGCATTCTCCATCGGTACCGCTGCTACGGAAATCGACGTTATGAACGGCGAAACCGCTGCTTCCGCTATGTACTCCCGGAGACTGGCTAAGGACAGAAAAGCCGGCAAAGATCTGCAGCCGACCATCGACAAGATGAACGCTCTGATCGACGCCTTCGTAACGAACTCTCGCCCGAAGATCTGCGCAAAGCTGGGTCTGGTAGACGAAATCGTAGACATGAACAAGCTGCGTGACTACGTAGTTGCCTTCACGGAAGCTGCTTACCAGAATCCTGAAAGCATCTGCCCGTTCCATCAGATGCTGCTGCCTCGCGCCATCAGAGAATTCGATACGTTCGTAAAGAAATAATCTCTGCGGAGGATAGTAATGAGTATTTTTACCTTGGGTATTGATGTTGGATCTACAGCATCCAAGTGCATAATTCTTAAAGACGGCAAAGAAATCGTAGCTAAATCCTTGGTAGACGTGGGGACCGGTACATCCGGTCCCGCACGTTCTATTGCGGAAGTCCTGGAAAATGCCCATATGAAGAGAGAAGATATGGCATTTACCCTGGCTACGGGCTATGGCCGTAACTCTCTGGAAGGCATTGCCGACAAACAGATGAGCGAACTGAGCTGCCATGCTATGGGCGCTACGTTTATCTGGCCTAATGTCCATACGGTTATCGATATCGGTGGCCAGGACGTAAAGGT
>OMUE01000090.1 GCA_900314165.1 uncultured Acidaminococcus sp. | reverse complement strand
CTTTGATAAAAATACTACGAATTGGAATAATAAAGCTATCATCGGCGATCATTGGGATTCAGCCAAAGCCACTGCCAGCGTGATTCATGCAACCGGGACAATTGATGTAAAAGCAGGTCATCACGCCATATTTACAGAAACAAGTCATAAAGACCCTGCTCCTAACCCTAATGATACGGTTATCATTACGGGTTTTAAGAAGCTGACCGTCGAATCTGAAGTCGGCTATGGTATCAGCGATAATGGCGCCGGAATAAAAATTACTGGCGGTGAAGGAAGTTCCATTGAGGTTACTGCCAATGAAAGATATGCAGTAGGGAACACCCGTGGGGCTGATAGTAAAACGTCGCCCAATGGTACCGGCATATCCCTGACGGCGGATAAGATTGTCTTGAATACGACTAAGGCCAATAAGTATGACCGTACGGTATTTTCCGGTTATGGCTGGCCGGATAAGTACGAGGTCAATTTAAACGCCAAGGACGTGGAAATCAATGGTGCCGGGAGAGTGCTGTACGGCCTCAATGGCAATATCAATATCAATGACAAGACCGATGGCAAAGTGACCATCACTTCCGGTACGAATAAGGCTGTCAAGGCTGAAGAAGGCTCGCAGATTACCATCAATGCCAATGGGGATGGCTCAACGATTACCGGCGATGTGATTGCCAATGATAAGGATGCCAAGGTTACGGATGATTCTAAGGATACGAAAGTCGTCATTGCATCTAAAGGTAAAAATTTCGCTCTTACTGGCGATGTGAAGTCCGGTAAGGATGCCACTATCGATGTTTCCATCCTGGGCAGCGATTCCAAATTAAAAGGGAATGCTGTCAACGATGGAAAGACCAACATCACCCTTGCCAGCAATGCCAACTGGACCGGGGACCTGACAGCCAATGATGGCGGTACAGCTACTATAACTTTGAAAGACACCAGTACTTGGGACGGTAAGGCTGAAGGCAACGGGGATATTTCCCTCAATGACTCTACCCGCTGGAACCTGACGGCAGATTCTGAGGCCAACAGCCTGAAATTCAGTACCGAGAGTGCCATTGCTTCCCTGGCCGGCAGCGCTCGGAAACTGACCCTGAATGAACTGAACGGTTCCGGCACGTTCCTCATGGACTTGAAATATCAGGATGATAACGTAGCTACATATCGGGAGGGTACGGATAGCGACTATATTATTGCTAAAACCGGTGACGGCGGTACTCATAAGGTGAGCCTGACCAATGACAGTGACCTGACGGGCATGACCAACGACAGCAAGCTGTATTTTGCTACTACCGGGGCGGATACGTCCACGTTCAAGCCTAATGAGAATCTGACGGTGATGCGGAAGAGCAAGATTACGGATAAGAATCTGTTGGTAAAGAAGGATACGGATACCACCGACACCTATAAAGGTGACGACAACTGGTACCTGACCCTAAAGGAGCAGGAGAAACCGACAGAACCGGATAAGCCTGTAGAACCGGAAAAACCGACGGAACCCGGCAAGAATGACGTCGTCAACCCCAACGGCCTGGTACCCGGGAAGGCTTATAGCTCTGCCCTGGCCTTGTGGCGGGAAAATGATGCCCTGCACAAGAGATTGGGCGAACTGCGCTACGGTGAAGATGAGGAAGGGGTCTGGGCCCGTTACTACAATATGAAGCTGGAACGGGATGGCAGCCATGACTTCCGCAGCAATTACAAGAACCTGCAGGTGGGCGTGGATAAGAAGGCCGTCCGCACCAATGGGGATTGGTACTATGGCCTGGCCGTGGAACATCTGTGGGGCAAACCTTCCTATGCAGAAGGCCATGGAGATCAGAAGATGACGGACGTGGCGTTGTATGGCACCAATGTGAAGAAGGACGACAGCTTCCTGGATTACACGTTCAAAGTAGGCCGCATTGATTCCGAATATGATACTTCTTATGGTGATCATGGGGATTTCGAAAACTGGGCAACGGCTATCGGGGCAGAATACGGCAAGAGATTTGCGCTGGGCAACAACTGGACCGTTGAACCTCAGGCTCAGCTGACGTATAACTATCTGTGGGGCGATGATTATACCACGAAGAATGGCGCCCACGTCAGCCAGGATAATGCGGATAGTCTGGTAGGGCGCCTGGGCTTCCTGCTGGCCCGGGAACTCCATCCGGAACGGAAGACTCCCAGCAGGATTTATGTGAAGGCTTCCATCCTTCACGACTTCCTGGGCGATGCCACCAGCACTATCGCCGATGACGTTCGCTTCACGGACAACGACGATCTGGGTGATACCTGGTATACTGTAGGCATCGGTACGGACCTGCGTATCAAAGACGGCGTCCAATTCTACTTTGATGCCGAAAAGAATTTCGGTGCGGATGTAGACATGAAGTACAGATTTAATGCAGGATTACGGTTCGAGTTCTAATGAAATAAAGAATGAAAGGCACTCCTTGGTCATTGGAGTGCCTTTTCTGTTGCAAGCTTGGCTAAATTTCTTACACGGCATTCAGGCGGTGGTCCAGGAGGATACCCAGCAGGATGATGGCAAAGCCTTTGAGGACTTGGGGACTGGGGTAGAGGGCTAGGAACAGGGCTACCCATAGAGGCCCCAGGAGCATTTCCCATAGGGCCAGTATAGACGCTTTTTGGGCGGAAATCCTGGTGATGCCCAGATTGTACAGGCCGTAGCCTCCTGCCACTTGGACGATGCCTAAAATCACCATAAGGCCCCATTCCAGGCTGTTTAACGTGAACAATCCGGTTCTGGCTGCAGGTACGGCGGCGAAAAGAAGAACAGCTGTAAAGAGATTGCCCAGAGCCGTCAGCCCGAGGGCATTGGTCTTCGTCACCTTTGGCGCCGTAAGGGTCATGCCCGCAAAGAATACACCCTCCGACAGGGCGATGAGGTTGCCCGTACTATTGGAATCCCCGGAGCCACCGGATTTCATAAAGAATACCACACCTATCATAATGATGAGCACAGGCAGGAAGAGCCTGAGCCTGAAACTCCTGGTCTTCAGCCAACTGATCAGGAACAGCCAGATGGAAGCCGTGTACTGCATGCCCACGGCAATGGCCGCAGACGTCATAGACAGAGATACGATGACGCTGAGGCACAGGGCACAATAGAAGAAGGAG
This sequence comes from uncultured Acidaminococcus sp., assembly GCA_900314165.1. The sequence goes on along the minus strand of OMUE01000090.1, from coordinate 6,309 downwards.
TACAGGAACAGCCAGCCATCCCAGCGAATCTGTTTCGTTCGAAGAAACGGCAGCAGAAACAGCCCTGCAATCAGTGAGCGCAGGGCACATATGAGAAGTGGATCCAGAGTCAGATATTTGACCAGGGGTGAATTCAGACTCCAACAAATAGCACCACCCAGAACCAGGGTGCTTCCGGATAGCTGTGACAGTTTCATGAGTTCCCATCTCCTTAAAAATTTTCGAATTCCCTATTGATTTTCAATCACGATTAAAATATAATCATGATTAGAAAATCCGCTGGACCTATTATAAAATTCGGATTGGCATTTTGTCAATGAGATTTGTAAAATGTAGTATAGGGATTTGTAATGATCTTTCTGTCTGCACTATCCCGTAGGGCCTTATCGTAAGATAAGGCCGCCCACTATAGGAAACGAATGAAAGGCGGATTTGTATGGAGAAAAAAGCAACACCTGAACTACAGCAGCGCTCATTGACCCTCAGGCAGAAGCGGAATATGGCTTATTTTGTCAAGGCTACAGAGAATATCCTGAAGCATGACGGCATCCAGGGAGCCAGTATCCGGCGGATTGCGGCGGAGGCAGGCTATAACAGCGCCACACTTTATAATTATTTCCCGGACCTGGAATACCTGATCCTCTATGGTTCTGTAGGGTATCTGCGGGATTACATCCTGTTATTGAAAGATTCTCTGGACAATCACATGACCTCTCTGGAGCGGTACAAGACGGTCTATACCTGTTTCAATCATTTTGCGTTCCAGGACCCGGAAATCTTTTACAATATGTTCTTCGGCCGGTATAGCGGCCGTATGACGGAAGTAGTCCGGACCTATTACCAGGACCTGTTTCCGGAACAGCTGGAAGGCCTTCCTGAAGACGTGCAACAGATGGTCATCCGGGGCACCCTGGTAGACCGGGACCGGATTATCATGAGTCATATGGTGCAGGATGGTTTCGTAGCACCGGAGAAAGAAGAAATGACCCTGGAGCTGATCATCGCTCTCCACGAAAGCTATATCCACAAGGCCTGCCTGGCCGGTCCGAAGCTGGATAAAGAAGCTCTGCAGCAGCGCTTCATGACCTTGTTTGACTATATCCTGGCCCATTCGGGTCCGGATCAGTAAATATCAAACTATACATAGCCTGGAAAGGCAAAAGGAGCGTGTCAAAATGTCCGATGAAAAAGAAAAGAAAAAAGGGTTATCCCTCCATGCCCTGAACCCCATGGTTCTTTTGGCCATCATCATCTTGCTGGCCTTTATTGCCAGTTATGTGGTACCCGCCGGGGAATTCGACCGGATTGTGGATCCCGCTACGAAGAAGAAAATCGTGGATCCTGCTACCTTCCACTACATTGCCCAGAAACCTGCCTCTTTGTTCTACCTGTTTGAATCCCTGACCCTTGGCCTGCAGAATGCTACGGGTATCATTTCTTTCCTGTTCATCATCGGCGGCATGTTCTCCATCCTGGACGCTACGGGTGCTACCGGTGCGGGCCTGGCCAATGTGGTGAAGAAGATGAAAGGTCGGGAGCTGCTCATGATTCCAGCCTGCATGGTCATTTTCGCCTGCGGCTCCGCCTTTGCCGGCAACTTTGAAGAATTCCTGGCCTTCACGCCGCTGGTCATCGGGGTGTCCGTGGCCATGGGCTTCGATTCCCTGACTGCTATCGGTATCGTCTTCGGCGCTGCGGCTGTAGGCTACGCCGGTGCCCTGACGAATCCGTTCACCGTCGGTGTAGCTCAAGGGATTGCGGGCCTGCCCATGTTCTCCGGCATCCAGCTGCGGGCCGCCCTGTTTGTGACGCTGCTGACCGCAACCATCCTGTACGTACTGCGCTATGCCAAACACGTGAAAGCCAATCCCACCAGCAGTACCGTGTACGAAGAAGACCGGAAATACAATACCCAGATGGAACTGGAAGAAATCCCGTATATGACGACTCGTCATAAGATCGTGCTGGTACTGTTCCTGCTGACCATCGTGGCCGTCATCTACGGCGTTATGAAGCTGGACTTCTTTATCGATGAATTATCCGCCCTGTTCCTGTTCTGCGGCCTGCTCAGCGGTGTCGTAGGGGGCCTGAAGCCCGGGGAAATTGCTGACGCCTTCCTGAAAGGCTGCGGCAACCTGCTGTTTGCTAACATCGTCATCGGCATGTGTAACGCGGCCGTGCTGATCATGCAGAATGCCCACATCATGGACACTATCATCCATGCCATGGCGGGCCTGTTGAACGGCCTGCCTCCTGTCCTGAGCGCTATCGGCATGTTCATGGTGCAGGACATCTTCAACATCTTAGTACCCTCCGGCAGCGGCCAGGCGGCCATTACCATGCCGCTTATGGCTCCTCTGGCAGATCTCATCGGCCTGACCCGGCAGACCGCCGTGCTGGCCTTCCAGATGGGGGATGCCTTTACCAACGTGCTGGCACCAACCAGCGGGGAAGTAGTAGCCGCCTGCGCAATGGCTCATATTTCCTTCGGCAAATGGTTCCGCTGGCTGCTGCCCCTGTTCGCTATCTGGTGGCTTATCGCCTTTATCTTCCTGGGCATTGCTGCCACCATCCATTACGGTCCGTTCTGAGAAAGAAGGACCTGCCATGAAGACCACTTACACTACTTTACCAGAACTGCTGCAGAATAGGATTTTTCATCACTTCGCTAAACTTTGCCAGATTCCCCATCCTTCTTTTCAGGAAAAAGCCATCAGCGACTACGTATATGGCTGGGCCCTAAGCCTGGGCCTGAAAGCCCGGCAGGATGCCTGGCACAACGTGTACATCCGGAAATCGGCCACACCGGGCTATGAAGAAAAGCCGACGGTGCTGCTGCAGGCTCACCTGGATATGGTGTGCCAGAAGGCACCGGGGATAGACCACGATTTTGCCAAGGATCCCATTCCCCTGGAGCTTCAGGGAGACCTGCTCTCCACCGGCGGCCGGACCACGCTGGGTGCCGATGATGGCATCGGGGTAGCGCTGATTATGGCTCTTTTGGAGGAGCCAGATTTCCCCCATCCGGAACTGGAAGCCTTGTTTACCACAGCGGAAGAAGAGGACATGAGCGGCGCCCAGAACGCCGACCTGTCCGACAGCCATGCGAAATACCTCATCAATATAGACAATGCAGTAGAGACCCATTCTGTGACCGGCAGCTGTGGAGGATTCGGGGTCAGGCTCTCTCTGCCTGTAACCTGGGAACGAGCTGCTAAGGATAGCCTCTGCCTCCACGTCAGGCTGTCAGGCCTGCTGGGCGGCCATTCTGGAGAAGATATTCACCGGGGCAGGGGAAATGCCAATGTGCTCCTGGGCCGTCTGCTGCTGAGTGCCCGTCAGGCCATGCCCTTGCAGATTGCTTCCTTGGAAGGTGGTACATTCCGGCTGGCCATCCCCAGAGAAGCGGAAGCTGTCGTCCTGGTGCCCAAAGCGCAGGAAGCGACCTTCCGGAATCAAGTGGAAGGGGAAGCACGAAACATCAAACGGGAATATGGAGCAGCGGCGCAAGCTATGGCAGTCGCAGTAGAAGCTATAGAAACTCCAGTCAGCGGTTTTGTGGTCAGCAAGGAATCCACGGACCAATTCCTTCGGATTTTAGTGCTGTCCCCCGACGGCATTTCCGAACACAACAGCACTCTGACCACTATCGTCCAAAGCTCGGATAACCTGGGAGAAATCCATCTGGAAGCAGAAGAAAACCGGTTTGTTGCCGTGTACGAGATCCGAACCACCTACGGTTCTAAAGCTGAATACCTGCTTACTAAGATTCAGCTGCTGGCCAAATTGGCAGGAGGAACCTGCGAGAAATTTGCTGCCTACCCGGGTTGGCCCTACAATCCGGATTCCAGGCTGGTACCTCAGGTGCAGGCTATCTATAGCAGGCTTTATGGGCACTCCATGGAGGCTACGCCCATCCATACAGGTCTGGAATGCGGCGGCCTATTGGCAAGTAAGCCGGACCTGGACGCCATCTCCCTGGGTCCCGACTGCTGGGATCTCCACGCTCCTCAGGAACGGCTCAGTGTGGCTAGTACCCTGCGAATCTATAATTTGCTCAAGGAATTGGTAAAAGAAATTCAATAAAAAGATATAAAAAACGACTTTACGCGGCAAAATAAACAGTGGCTGTGAAAAAATCACAGCCACTGTTGTCACTCGCCCTTGATTACAGGGCATTGTCACTCGTTACTCGCTAAGGGTAAGGGGCTGTGAAAATTGATTTTTTCACAGCCTCTTTTTCGTATATGATATAATCATAGTCAAGAAAAGTACATAGAAAGGAAGCGTTGCTTTATGCCTATAGTACCGCCCCGTGAGGCTTTGGCCAGGCTGAAGGCTGGCAATGAAACATACCTGCAGGCAAAGACGAACGAGGGAGATGTATCACCTGAAATCCGGGAAAAGACTGCCCGGGAGGGCCAGTTCCCCTATGCCATCATCCTGGCTTGTTCTGATTCCCGGGTCATACCGGAAGCTGTTTTTTCTGCCGGTATCGGGGAATTGTTCGTCATCCGGGTAGCCGGCAACGTCATCGATAACCATCAGCTGGGCAGCATAGAATATGCAGCCAGCCATCTGGGGACCCGCCTGGTGGTGGTTTTGGGCCACACCCATTGCGGAGCCGTTGGGGCAGCCATCCATCACGAAAAGGGAGGCTACATTGGTTCCATTGTGGAGGAAATCGAACAGGCCATCGGCACGGAAACGGATGATGAAAAGGCTTCCATCCTGAATGCCCGTTACAATGCGGATCAGATCCGCAACGCCTTTATCCATGATTTTAAAAACAATGGGGTGGAAGTGGTCCCCGCTGTGTATGAAGTGGATACGGGAAGAGTAGAGTTCCTTGAATAAAATTATATAAAGATCCGCAGGAGGTCATTATGATGAATGTTATGGTTATAAATGGAAGTCCCCGTAAAAATTGGAATACATACCAGCTGTTACAAAAAGCCAGAGAAGGTGCTGGGTCTGCAGGAGCAACGGTAGAAATGGTAAATCTCTATGATTACATCTATACAGGCTGCCGAAGCTGCCTGGCCTGCAAATTGAAAGAGGACCGGTCAGGTGGCATCTGCGTCATTCGGGATGCCCTGCGTCCGGTCCTTGAAAAAGCGCATGAGGCTGATGTCATCATTATGGGGGCACCGGTCTATTTCGGTCATCCGGCTGCCCAATTAGAGTCCTTTGCAGAACGTTTTATGTTCCCAATCTTACGCTATGCCGTTGATAAGAACGGGATAGCACTAAGCAAACCACACTGTACGAAGGCTGTCGGTATTATTTTTACGATGAATGTCAACGAAGAACAGGCAAAGCAATTCCATTATGACATCCTGCTGGGCAATATGGTTCAAATGTCTAACACGCTCTTCGGCCATTGCGAATCCCTTTACGCGTATGATACCTGCCAGGTCAATGACTACAGCAGATATGATATGCCCGTTTTTGACAGCACACATAAGATGCAGCGCCGCAAGGAAGCATTCCCTCTTGATCTGCAGCTGGCTTATGAACTGGGAAAACGGCTGGCAGAGCAAAAAGCCTGAGGACGTAAAAAAATGTCTTTCCTATCTGTTTTCTAAGTTAACGGATAAAATGGGTTCCTATCCATTCTTCTTTTTCCGGCAGGCCGAATGCTTCTTTGCCAAGGGCGATGCTCTTCATAAGGAAGGTCATGTTGCGTGCCAACGTGCGCATAGTTTGGAGACCTTCCGCATCCTGGGTGGCCTCGCCGGGCAGGTAGCCGTGGACGCTGTTCCAGTACTGGCTGGAAGCAATAGCCATCCCGGTACCCATGAGATATTTATTCAGCTCGTCAAATGTTGCCGATGCTCCGCCGCGGCGGCAGACCACAACGGAAGCTCCGACCTTCATGGTTTTATCAAAAGGGGCACTGGTGAACAGGCGGTCGAGAACGGCAATGAGAGTAGCATTGGCTGAGGCGAAATAGACCGGTGTAGCGATGATGAGTCCGTCAGCCTGTTCGAATTTCTTTGCCAGAATATTTACGCAGTCCTCAAAGATACATTTTCCGCTTTTCCTGCAGGTAAAGCAGCCGATACATCCACGCACAGCTTGATTACCAATGGTCACAATCTCTGTTTCAATGGCTTGTTCATCAAAAATTTTACACATTTCATCAAGAGCAATACGCGTATTGCCCCGAGGATGGGGCGAACCATTAATCATCAGGACTTTCATTGCTTAGCTCCTTTCATAGCATTATTCACTGAATTAGGACATGGCAGATATTTTTATTATAGCAAAGGATAGCAAAGAAGTGGAATTAAAACAAAAGATAAG
>OMUE01000093.1 GCA_900314165.1 uncultured Acidaminococcus sp. | reverse complement strand
CTATTTGATGCATTCCTCGATGAAGTTTATGCTATTGAGTGTGTTTCTTGATTATGAGTGTTCAAATTCAACTTGCAATTTACCATATACCAATATATATATTTTATAATAAATAAGAAAGGTTGTGACAAGGAAAAAATGGAAGAAATGATCCGTCTGGAAGGAATCACCAAGGAATTTGATCAGACCTTGATCATTCCCTCGTTGGATCTGACAATTTACGATGGTGAGTTCGTGACGCTGCTGGGCCCTTCCGGCTGTGGCAAGACCACGATCCTGCGTATGATTGCCGGTTTAGAGACCCCGACAAAAGGGGCTATTTTTTTGGATAAGGAAAACGTTACGAAGCTGGCTCCTTATAAGCGGAATGTGAACATGGTGTTCCAGCATTACGCCCTGTTCCCCCACATGACTGTAGAGGAAAACATCCGCTTCGGCCTCATGATGAAGAAAGTGCCGAGACAGGAGCAGCAGAAACGGATAGATGAAGTGTTGAAGCTGACCCAGCTGGAGGAATTGCGCTACCGCAAGCCCCAGCAGATGAGCGGCGGCCAGCAGCAGCGAGTGGCCATTGCCCGGGCTTTGGTCAATAACCCGAAAGTCTTGCTATTGGACGAACCACTGGGCGCTTTGGACTACAAGCTGCGGAAAATGATGCAGCTGGAATTAAAGAAGCTGCAGCGCAGCCTGGGTATTACGTTCATCTATGTGACCCACGACCAGGAAGAGGCTCTCACTATGAGCGACCGGGTCATCGTTATGAACCAAGGCCGCATAGAACAGGACGACACCCCTGACCAGTTATACAAATCCCCCAGAAGTAAATTCGCGGCCAACTTTATCGGAGAGAATAACTTCTTCCCCATCAAGGGCAGAGAGGATGTACTTTTGTCCGTACGTCCTCAGTTCATCGTCATGTGCGGGGAAGGTCAGATGCCGCCTGATGGGCAGCAGCCTTTCTTCTACGGCACCATCATCGAGACGGTATTCTGTGGTACGTTCGATAAAATCTATATCCGCCTGGAAAACTCAGACACGGTGGTCACTGCCTACCAGTTCTACGATGAACGGAAGCGCAGGACTCTCGGGGACCGGATCGGTATCTGGTGGAACGCTGAAGACAGCGTCCAGGTGACGAAATGAAGCGGGGGAAGCTATTGGTGCTGCCGGCCATGGGCTGGCTGAGCATCTTCTTTGCCCTGCCGCTCCTCATCGTGGTAGCTGTGTCCTTTGCGTCCCGGACGCCTTATGGCCAGGTGATCTTCAACTGGACTACAGCCAACTACGTACGCTTCCTGGAGCCTCTCTATGTAAAAATCTTCGTGACCACGATCATTACGGCCATCGTCACTACGGCTTTCACATTTCTCATGGGCTATCCCGTAGCCTACACCATCGCCATGATCCTGCCAAAAAAATGGCAGCAGGCCGGCATCATCCTGGTCATGATTCCCTTCTGGATCAACTTCCTGATCCGGTCCTTTTCCTGGGTCATCATCCTGCGCTCCCAGGGCGTCGTCAATACGTTCCTGATGCATCTTGGGCTCATCGACAAGCCCCTGACGCTGTTGTATAACGACTATGCCGTCATGCTGGGCATGGTGTACGCCCTGCTGCCCTTCATGGTGCTGCCCATCTATGTCTCCCTGGAACAGATGGACAAACGGCTGCTGGAAGCGGCCAGCGACCTGGGGGCTCCTCCTATGACGGCCTTCCGGAAGATTACGCTGCCCATCACCATGCCCGGTGTAGCTGCTGGCTCCATCCTGGTGTTCATTTCTTCTCTGGGCATGTTCGTTGTGCCTGATATCATGGGCGGTGCCAAAAGCGCCCTTATCGGCAACATTATCCAGAACCAGTTCCTGGCAGCCCGTGACTGGCCCTTCGGTTCGGCTCTGTCCATTATCCTGGCTGTGCTGGCCCTGATTCTCATCTACTTGTACTACAAAGTGCTGCAGACCCAGAAAGGAGGCCGCCCTCATGAAGAAAACCTGGCGTAGTGCCCTCCTTCTGGCCTATTCTCTGGCCGTGCTGGCGTTCCTGTACCTGCCCCTCCTCATCCTTTCCCTGTATTCCTTCAACGAATCCCGGATCAACGCCGTGTGGACGGGCTTTACCCTGAAATGGTACGTGTCCCTGCTCAATAACGACAGGGTCCTGGAAGCCCTGACTAATAGCCTGATTGTGGCCTCCATTACCACGGTCGTAACTACAGTCATGGGGACCTTTGGAGCCCTGGCCCTGCACCGCTATCAGTACAAGTGCAAGGGCCTCATCAACAGCCTGCTGTACCTGCCCATCCTGATTCCGGAAATCGTCATGGGCCTATCCCTGTTGGTGTTGTTTTCCCAGGCAGGAGTGCCTTTAGGCAAACCCACCCTCATTATTGCCCATATTACCTTCTGTCTTTCCTTTGTCATCATTACCGTCGGCGCCCGACTGGAAGGCTGCCGGCAGGATTTGGAAGAAGCCGCCAGCGACCTGTACGCTACGCCCTGGCAGGCTTTCCGGTATGTGACGTTCCCCATGATCCTGCCCGGTGTGGTTGCCGGCGCCCTTATGGCTTTTACCCTTTCCATTGACGACTTCGTCATCAGCTTCTTTGTGGCAGGTCCTGACTCCACTACCCTGCCCCTGTACATTTACGCCATGGTAAAACGGGGGATTTCTCCCCAGATCAACGCCCTGTCCACCTGCCTCATGCTGGCCACCATTTCTTTGGTCATCCTGTCCCAGCTGCTGCAGAGACGTGGTTACCACGGTTCCAGAAAGGACTGACGCTTATGTTATTATTCAAGAGTGCAAAATGGCTGGCTCGCCGGGCAGCGCCTATGCTGTGGGCTGGTGCCACCGGTCATCCCATGAGCGGAGGTCCCGGGGCAAAGCAGGACAAACAAGTCCTGAACATCTTTAATTTCGGTAATAACTTCAAGCCCGAAGTCACTATTGTAAACCGGAGCGTGACCCCTCCTCTGCGGCCCATAGCCGCCGGTATCCTGGTAGCCGGTTTATCCGTCGTGGTTATTTCCCATCTGCTGAAACGCAGATAATCCATATTCCTGAAAGGACTGATGTATGATGAACAAGAAAGTAAAATGGGTGGCTTCCCTGGCTATGGCAGCCCTTCTGGCCGTATCGGCCGGCTGCGGCGGTTCCTCCTCTTCCAAAAGCGAAGGGGGCAAGGAAAAACAAGTACTGAATATCTTCAGCTGGGCGGACAACTTCGACCCGGAAGTTCTTAAGGAATTTGAAAAGCAGAATAACTGCAAGATCAACTACGACGTATTTGCCAACAACGAAGAACTGCTGGCCAAAATCCAGGCCGGCGGCTCCCAGTACGACGTGATCCAACCCTCCGACTACATGGTATCCACCATGATCAAGCTGAACCTGCTGGAAAAGCTGAACAAGGACGCTATGCCCAACACGAAGGGCATCATGAAGAATCTGCAGGCTCCCACCTTCGATCCCAAGGGGGAGTATTCCGTGGTTTACACCTGGGGCATGACGGGGATTGTGTATAACAAGAAATACATCAAGACCGCTCCCACCACCTGGCAGGACCTGTGGAATCCCGAATATAAAGGCCGTGTCATCCTGCTGAATGACAGCCGGGAAGTGCTGGGCATGGCCCTGAAGAAGCATGGCAAGTCCAACAACTCCAAGGATGCTAATGACGTAAAGGCTGCCTTTGAGGACCTGAAGACCCTGGCACCCAACGTGCTGGCCTATGATACGGACAGCATCAAGCAGAAGTTCATTGCCGAAGAAGCCTGGATCGGTACCATGTGGTCCGGTGACGCTTACTTTACCCACAAGGATAACAAAGACATCGGCTTCGTGATTCCGAAAGAAGGTACCACGGTCTGGGCCGACACCCTGGCCATCCCCAAAGGTGCTAAGCACAAGGAACTGGCGGAGAAGTTCATCAACTTCCTGTATGATCCAAAGGTCAGCGCCAAGAACTACGAATACATCGGCTACAACGATCCTAACGAAAAAGCCAGAGAATTCCACACAAAGGAATATCTGGATGACGCTATGCTGAAGACCGCTGTGGACAAGATCAAGATGGGTGAATGGCTGGCCGACATCGGCGACGCCATCACCATGTACGACAAGTACTGGACGGAATTGAAAACCGTGAAGTGATAGACGTTAGAATTTAGACGTTAGTAAAATAGGAAACGACCTGTGGCATGCTGCCACAGGTCATTTTTTTATGAATATTTCTTGGTCTGAATGCACCTGAGCTGAATCTTCTTGGCTCGAAGTGCGCTGCACGGACAGAGCCGTATCCGGCCCCCTCTGGGGGCGGGGGACCATCGCTTGCGATGGTGGTGGGGGCGCGCAGGTGCGCTGTTGATAAAAAAGACCCGCAGCAAACGCTGCGGGTCTCACTATTTATTCTTCAGAAACTTTTGGTTTTCCTAGCGTTCCTTCCGTCTTAGCTACGATTACAGCAGCTGCTGCATCGCCTACGATATTCGGGATAACCCGGCCCATATTCAGGATTCTGTCGATACCAGCCAACAAACCGATGGCTTCCATAGGCAGGTTGGCTGCGGACAGTACGATGGTCAGCATAACAAGTCCGGAACCCGGGATACCGGCCGTTCCGACAGCAGCCAGAGTCGCGGAGAGGAGAATCATAGCCTGGTCACCTACCGTCAAAGGAATCCCATAGATTTCTGCCGTAAAGATGACTGCCACGGCTTCGTAAATGGCAGTACCATTCATGTTCATAACGGCACCGAAAGGAATGACGAAGTTTGCGGTATCCTCGTCCACACCCAGATTCTTCGTGCATTTCAGGTTGATAGGAATCGTCGCTACGGAAGAACAAGTGGCAAACACGAAAGCCATAGCTTCTTTCATAGTCTTCAAAAACCGAAGCGGGCTGATATGACCGATGGCACCGGCCATGATGCCGGCTTGCACAACAATCAGGTACAGGAACCCTGCTATATACAGAGCGGCAATCGTCTTGATATAGGGGATCATGATGGCCGGGCCGTTCTTGCCCACCACACTGGCCATGAGGCCGAATACGCCATAAGGAGTAAATTCCAAGACTTCATTGGTAATGTAGCCCATAGCATCCTTCCCAGTCCGGAATACATCTAAAAGTGCCTTGCCTTTATCCCCCATCTTCATGAGTGCAAAGCCAAGGATCAGGGCAAAGAAGATAATCTGCAGCAGATTCTGAGAGGACAGAGAATTAAAGGGGTTGGACGGAATGATGTTGATCAAAGTACTCAGCATCGAAACTTCTTTGGCTGCCTTTACTGCTTTTGCTCCCTGGGTCAGGGTTACACCAGTACCTACATGGAACAGGTTTGCAAAAAACAGGCCTAATACAATGGCACCCATCGTAGAAACCAAGAAACACAGGACCGTTTTTACGCCCATACGTCCGAGCTTCTTACCATCACCTACGTCAGCAGCGGCTACAACCAACAAGCAGAGTACCATAGGTGCTACGACCATGGTCAAAAGTCTGGTCAGAATCGTGCCTAACGGCATTAACACAGCAGCTTTGGGTCCAAAGATCAAACCGACTGCAATGCCGAGTACAAAGCCGATCATAATCCGTGTAAACAAACTGATTTTATTCCAAGGTTTCCATATAAATCCCATAATGATGCCTCCATCAATCCTTCATAATCTTCCCGAAACTTTTCTACAAGCCTTATTAATCACACAAACCGGCAGACATGATCGACTGCGATATCGGAGAAGCCGAATGCTTCAGCTTTTGTAAGCTTGCCATTGGCTACATCATTGATAATCCCCAGCATCCGGTGGCCTTCTTCCTGATAGGTCGTTTCCCCTTTGATGATACCGGACAAGTCCACATCCATGTTGTCTTCCATTTTTGCATAAGTCTTAGCATTAGCTGTGACTTTCAGGACAGGAACAATCGCATTACCGGTAGGAGTGCCCCGGCCGGTAGTGAAGATGACCACATTGCAGCCACCAGCCACCATGGAGGTTACAGAAGAAATATCGTAGCCTGCCGTATCCATGACCACTGCCCCATGTTTCGTAGGCCGCTGTGCCTGTCCCAGGACTTCCACAATAGGACGGGTACCGCCTTTGCGGATGCAGCCCAGGCTCTTTTCATCCAGAGTTGAAAGTCCACCAGCTTTATTCCCGGGAGTCGGCTGCCCAGCCCGACAGTCCTGCCCGGCTGCTTTCAGATGCTCTTCATAGTCCTGGCAGACCTTGATGATTTGGTTATGGATTTCCGGGGTAGCTGCTCTTTTAGCCAGCACATGTTCCCCACCAATCCATTCAATGGATTCGCTCATAATGGTAGTAGCACCCAAATCCACCAGTTCATCACTCAGAGCCCCAACAGCCGGATTGGAAGCAATGCCGGAGGTAGCGTCAGACCCGCCGCATTCAATACCCATCATGAGTTCAGAGATATCAAACAGTTCCTTCTGCTGCATCCCTGCCTCAGCAGCCATATCCCGGGCAGCCCGTACAGCTTTTTCAATGGTCTTCAGAGTCCCGCCTTCATCCTGGATACCGAAATCCACCACAGGTTTGGACGTCATTTTCCGAATCTTAGCAGCTAACTGAGCATGTCCTACCGTTTCGCAACCCAGTCCAATAATGACTACACCATACACATTAGGATTGCAGGCAAATCCGGTCAGGACCTTTTGAGACATATCCGTATTGGCCTGTACATCGGAACAGCCCGTGTTGAAAATGATGTTCACAGCACCCCGTACCTGGCTGGCTACAATCCGTGCAGATTCAGAGCCACAGGCACAGGTAGGAAGGATCAGAACATGATTGCGGATTCCCGGACGACCTTCGCTTCTTCTATATCCCCAAAATTTCATCGTATTTCCTCCTTAAATCATTTCCTGCGCATAATCTCTGGGTACACTGAAAATATTTTTGTCAGAGACCCAATGGCCTTTAGCAATGGGAGCATTCGTTTCTCCGATCAGTTCCCCATATTTGAGGACCTTATCCCCTTTTGCTAAATCTACCAGAGCGATTTTATGGCAGTAAGGAATCGTTTCTTCTGCCGTAATGGTCAGAAGCTGACCATCCTTACGATATACCACAGTACCTCCCTGCGGAATTTCTTCTACACAGGTCACTACATTGTCCGTGTCGTCCATGAGCAAACCGTTGATTTTCATTTTTCTCCTCCCAAAAGTTCTAAGTTTTCTGTTAAGTGTATGATACGCCTTCTTATATATAACTTCAATTTTGTGTTATTTACATTTATATAAATATAATTTATAGTATAGGTATAAGAACAGGAGGTGTACCTATGCGTCCAGAACTTGATTACATCTATGAAATCTATAAATCGGGAAGTTTTTCCAAAGCTGCAGAGAATCTCTATATGACTCAACCCGCTTTGAGCATGTCCATCCGCAAAATAGAAACACAAATCGGCATGGCTCTTTTTGATAGAAAAAAACGACCTCTGCAGCTGACAGAGGCCGGAGAAATCTATATTAGAGCTATTGAAAAAATGAGGCACCTGGAAGAGAACATCCAGGATGAACTGCACGACATCAGCACATTAGCAACAGGCACGCTCCGAATCGGGGGAACCCACTATATCAACGCCCGGATTTTACCACCCATCCTGACGGCCTTCCGGAAGAATTATCCGGGAGTAGAGATTCAGCTGGCAGAAAGCAGCGCTGCTTCACTAAGCTCCATGTTAGAGAACCAGTCCATAGATCTTACGTTAAATTGCGATGACGCCTATGTGGAAAAATTTGAACACTATCCTGCTTTTCAGGACCATATCTTACTGGCTGTGCCGGCAAAGGAAGCTATTAATGATACCTTAAAAGACTGTCAGATGAGTGCCCGGGATATTCTGGCCGGGCGCCATCTTTCTAGCGGCATTTGTCCCGTTCCCTGGAGCTTTTTAAGGGATTTACCGCTAATCAATCTGACTAAAAACAATAATCTGCATGACAGAGCACTGAAAATATGCCAGAAAGCCGGAATCACACCCCATATCACCTTAGAGATTTCCCAGCTTGTCACAGCTTGTGAATGCTAATATAAAAGTGAGCCATTTAAGATCTAAATGCTCATGAAAAAGT
>OMUE01000147.1 GCA_900314165.1 uncultured Acidaminococcus sp. | reverse complement strand
ATGACGATGGGGAATTTTCATGATGAAAGTGGGGATTTTCGCTTGACAGAAAACAACTTACTTTCAAAGTTCTCTGCCTGCATGGCAGATGTGATGGATCACCGACGAAAAAGCTCCGTATCGCAGGGCCGGTAAATATGGCCAAGCCGCTCTATGACGGCAGCCAGTTTTCTATCCTTACGTTTCAAATATTCGATTTCCTTGTCCCCGTAGGCAAAATAGATGTCCGTCATCGATCTCACCACCCTATGTTTCTCAGCTGCCTGCAATTTCCACGCCTCACTATCATTGAACATGGCTGTCCTCTATGTGATATCATTTTAATATGATAAGTACCAGATTAAAAGGGAAAATATCCGATGACTCCTGAAGATAGCGAAGAGCAGAGAGAGAAGAGCGAAAAGGGCCCCACTGGGGTAAAAGACATGATGCCATGCAAAATTCTATATAGCAAACGACGAAAACGACCATTCCCGATAGTGTGGAAATGGTCGTTTTATTGTTCCAGGGATGCTGGCCCCAGACATCTCGGCACAAGCCTCTTCGACACAAAGATTTTCGTTCCCTGGCTCAACTTTGCCGGCATGCAGTATTCCCCCTCGTACTGTATAATATTCTTAAAAGGAGTTGATCACAATGGAACTTGACCATCTGGACCATTTGGTCCTGACGACCCAAAACCTGAAGGCCTGTCTGCATTTTTACGTGGATCTCTTAGGCATGAAAGCTGTGGAAAAGGCTGGCCGCTATGCCCTGTGCTTCGGCAGCCAGAAAATCAATATCCACACCGTAAAAGGAGAATTCCAGCCCGCCGCCCAGTATCCCACCTATGGCAGCCTGGATTTCTGCCTCATTGCCAAAGGAGACATCCATACGATCCGGCAAGAGCTATTGGACAAAGGAGCCCCACTCATCACGGATATTGTTCCCAGAAACGGTGCGCTAGGCCCCATGGACAGCCTTTATCTCCGGGACCCTGACGGAAATCTGGTGGAAATTGCTGTATATAGGTAGAGCTCGACGAGGATAGCTTGGGGACGAGGTGTCCTGGCTCGAAGTGTTTCCAGGATTCCCTTCCTCACGGATTACACACCTGGCAGGGCACATATCCCTGTTCCACGGTTTCTTCCTTAAGGCTCCGAAAGTTTAATTGCTTCAAAAGAACCAGGAACTGGTTTGTAGAAACTCTTATTTTTCTAGACTAGCCCTTAAATAACAACCTATCACTTTTAGTACGATGGTTTCAACAACGTAGTAACATATATTTACTCGGAAGATTTTCCAAGTCGATTCTAGCTGCCATTAGACAGCTAGAAGTTTATGTTCTATAATATGTTCATAAATGACTTTCATACTTTTTTGATATAAATTATGGTTGTAATTCCTGTCTCTCATTTCCATCATAATTTATTGAAAATATTTCTTTAATTTTCAATAAATTCAAACTAAAGGAAGATGTGATTCTTATGCAATTAGCGCTCAATCTGTATCAATCCATGGCTTTAGCGGTTGGTATCTTTTACTTAGGTTCTCTTTTAAAAAAGCATTGTTATATTTTCCAAAAATACTGTATTCCAAGTCCTGTAATTGGTGGTATTATATTTGCTTTAGTAAATTTGTGTTTCCATATGTCTAAATTACTATCTTTAATGATAGATACCTCCTTGCAAGGCGTTTTCATGAACATGTTCTTTACCAGTGTTGGCTTTACTGCTGGTTTCGGTATGCTAAAAAAGGGAGGCCGCAGTTTAGTTGCTTTTATGGTCTCCATGACGTTATTAATCATTGTACAAAATTCTGTGGGTATACTATTATGCAAGATTTTTAATTTAAATTCATTATTAGGACTAGCTTTAGGCTCTCTTCCCTTAACTGGTGGTCATGGGACTTCGGCAGCCTTCGGACCACTTCTTGAAAGTATCGGCGTCACCAATGCAACTACAGTTGCAGTTGCTGCTGCGACTTATGGACTTGTGGCCGGGAATATTATTGGCAATCCTTTAGCAAGAAAGCGAATCCTTGATCTACATCTGGATAGCACAGTTTCCTCTGAGAATAATGCTGGGATAAGACAAGTCAAGCCCTCTACCCTATCTCATATACTAGATCCTGAAAAAGGTACGATAGCTCTTTCCCTGATTTTCGTAGCTCTCGGAGCTGGTACCCTGATATCCATGATGCTTCAAAAAGCACAAATAACAATAGCATCCTATGTAGGTGCCATGATTGTTGGCATCATAATTCGAAACATACTAGAGTCAAAAGGCTATTCCCTTCCTATACAAGAAATCAGTGTTATTGGCTCCATAAGTCTGAACTTTTTTCTAGCTCTTGCTATGATGGGACTAAAACTTCATGAATTGGCAAGTCTGGCTATTCCGATGATAGTAATATTGCTGGTACAGACATTCCTTACCGGCTTATTCGTCTATTTCATTACGTTCCGGTTGTGTGGTGGAGATTATGATGCCGCAGTACTAGTCACTGGCCACTGTGGCTTTGGACTTGGGGCCACTCCAAATGCTATGGCAAACATGGATTCTTTAACAAAGACATTTGGTCCCTCAGAAAAAGCCTATTTAATTATTCCTGTATGTGGAGGGTTCTTTTCAGATATTATAAACACGTTACTCGTAACGCTCTTTATAAATCTATTGTGACAAAACATTTTTTAATTCATTCGTGATAGATATTCAGTTTCTTCGTCACAGCATTTTCTTCTTCAAACAGCCTATTGTTTGCCTTCGCATCCATCCGACTTACCAGGACAATCAAACTGTTTATGATTGTCAACGTAGTAATAAAGTAGATTTTCAACCGATTCTTAGCTATGATGACATAATCCGCCATAGCAAAAGGAGAGCCTTGACTGTCGGTAATGGCAAAGATCTTGCAACCCAGTTCTTTAAAGAACTGCATAATATCTAACGAAAATTGTGTATATTTAGGATAGCCAATAACTATCAATAAATCATCCTTCGTTACATACTGTAAGGGCAATGTTACATCATCATTCCGATTTTCCAGTAAAAAGATGTTTTCTTTTACGCGTTTCAAGAAATGGTAACATAGATACGCCATAGAAAAGGACGACCGGGATCCCAAAACATAGACATTTCTGGCTTGTGAAACAGCCTTGCTAGCTTCAACAAGTATATCGTAAGTTTCTTCACTATACAGGTTATCTAATGCAGATTTTGCTTCCTGAATTTCATCAAAAAGTACATTTTTATTCGGCTTTTCATTCACTACCCAATAGCGAAATTCTTTCACAGGAGAAATTTCTTTCTTTGCCAATTCCTGTATTTTATTTTGAAACTCTGAAAAGGAAGCAAATCCCAACACTTTTACGAATCGGGTAATTGTGGCCGTGCTCGTCTTAGATTCCTGGCTCAGATCTGTAATTGTCATAAAAGTAATATTAACTAGGTTCTGTCGCACAAAATCGGCCAATTTTTTTTGGCTCTTTGTCAACTCATCATATTTTTCATCCAATACTTCCATGATTGTCATAGTGCATACTCCTTACTATTTGCTGTACAAAATAATGCCTCATAAGAAATGGCCATACAATCTTGATTAAAAAGGATACTTCATCTTTTTGATGAAGT
>OMUE01000027.1 GCA_900314165.1 uncultured Acidaminococcus sp. | reverse complement strand
TGGTGTTCGCTCTGCCCGTGAGCCTGGCCGCTGCCATCTACATGTCTGAAATGGCAACGCCCGCCCTGCAAAGGACTGTACGGCCTATCGTGGAAATGTTCACCGGTATTCCTTCCGTTATTTACGGCTGGATCGGTTTGACAGTACTGGTACCCTTCCTGCAGAAGATCTTCCCCATGCCCTTTGGGTTCTCCGTACTGGCAGCTTCCATCGTGCTGGCCATTATGATCTTCCCGGTCATCACCACCATGGCAGCGGATGCTATGCTGGCGGTGCCCAAAAGCTACCGGGACGCCTCTTACGGCCTGGGGGCTACCCGTTGGGAAACCATCCGTCAGGTGGTCGTTCCTGCTGCCCATCGCGGTATCTTCACTGGTATCGTCCTGGGTCTGGCCCGTGCCCTTGGTGAAGCACTGGCTGTCGCCATGGTCATCGGCCAGATGAAGCGCTTCCCTACATCCCTGTTTATGCCTGCCAGCACCATGACCACCGTCATCGCCAACGATATGGGCGGTGCCATGGAAGGCGGCGAATACAACGCAGCGCTATGGACTCTGGCTCTGCTGTTGTTCTTGATGTCTTTCGTATTGATCTTCATCATCCATCATACGAATAGCGGCAAACTGAAGGAGGATTAATTCATGAACGAAGGTTTAGCGGGTAAGAAATTTGCAAACCAGGTCATGAGCGGTCTGTTCATCGCCGGCGCCGTAGGCGCGGCCATCCTCCTGTTTGCATTCATCGGTTTCGTAGTCGGCCAGGGCTTGTCCTACGTGAGCGTGGACATTCTGACCGGCCTGAAGGATGTATTCTTCAACACGATCTATCTGGTAGTCCTGGCCCTGATCTTCAGTGCGATCTGGGGGATTCCTGCCGGCATCTTCCTGGCGGAATACGCCAATGACAGCAAACTGACGGGCTGGGTCCGCATGGCTGTAGAAACCCTGTCCTCCCTGCCGTCCATCGTCGTGGGCTTGTTCGGCTATCTGGTCTTCATCGTCATGACCGGTTCCCAGTGGAACCTGCTGGCTGGTGCTGTGGCCGTGTCCATGCTGACGCTGCCTCTGCTGACGTCCGTGACGGAGAACGCTTTGCGGGACCTGCCAAAGGAATACCGGCTGGGCTCCCTGGGCCTGGGCGCTTCCAAATGGCAGACCATCTGGCACGTCCTGCTGCCGGCCTGCCTGCCCCGGATTATGACGGGCCTGATCCTGGCCGCCGGCCGTGGCTTCGGTGAAGCTGCTGCCCTGATGTTTACTTCAGGTATGTCCACGGATATCGACTGGGACAACTGGGACCTCAGCGACGTAACCTGTCCTCTGAACCCCTTCCGGCCCGGCGAAACCCTGGCCCTGCACGTGTGGGTTATGCGGACGGAAGCTTTGGATCCCAATGCGGCAAAGATTGCCGGCGTAACGAGTGCCATCCTGATGACGGTGGTCGTACTGTTCAACGTACTGGCCCGGTACATCAGCTGGCGGCTGGAAAAGAAAATGGAGGGTGCATCCGATGAGTGATGAACAAAAAGTGACCACGGCTCCTGAAACGGACCTGGTATTCGATATCCAGCACCTGGACCTGTACTATGGTCAGCATAAGGCGCTGAAAGATATCAATATGAAAGTAAAACGCAACGAAATTACAGCACTGATCGGACCTTCCGGCTGCGGCAAGTCCACTCTGCTGAAGACCCTGAACCGCATGAACGACTTCGTAGCCGGCTGCCGGATCGAGGGCAAAGTCCTGTTCGAAGGCAAGGATATCTTTAAGGAAGTGGATCCCCTGGCCCTGCGCTACCGCGTAGGCATGGTGTTCCAGCAGCCTTCTCCTTTCCCCAAGAGCATTTTCGATAACGTAGCCTATGGCCCCCGGGTACAGGGCATCACCAACAAGGCTCAGCTGACGGACATTGTGGAACAATCTCTGCGGCAGGCTGCCATCTGGGACGAACTGAAGGACCGTCTGGACAAGAGCGCCCTGGGCCTGTCCGGCGGCCAGCAGCAGCGTCTGTGCATTGCCCGGACCCTGGCTGCCAAACCGTCCGTAATCCTCATGGACGAACCTACGTCCGCCCTGGACCCTATCTCCACCCAGAAGGTAGAAGACCTGGCCCTGGAACTGAAAAAGGATTACACCATCGTCATTGTAACCCACAACATGCAGCAGGCCAGCCGTATTTCCGACAAGACGGCATTCTTCTTCCTTGGCGAGCTGATCGAATTCAATGATACGGAAACTCTGTTTACGAATCCCAGCCAGCCCAAGACCGAGTCCTACATCACCGGCCGGTTCGGTTGATGGGGAAAGGAGTTCCTATCATGATTATGAGACAAGCCTATGTAAATAACCTGAACGAAATCCTGGACAGCGTCCGGGAACTGATTGTGGCTCTGGAAGCGGCTCTGGACGATACCCGCAAAGCCTTGTTCGAAGGCAAGATTGCACTGGCCCAGAAGGTCCGGGACGGGGATGACCGGTTCGACGATATGATCCGGGACATCATCCGCAAGGATCTGACCATCCAGGTGCTGCAATCCCCTGTAGCTTCCGACTGGCGCAGCCTGGTGGCCGCCTTCCGGGTGCTCAGTGAATTGGAACGGATTGCGGACCATTGCTCCGATATTGCCCTGTACACCGTGCGGATTCTGGAACGGAATCCCTATGTGGCACCTCCTGCAGGCTTTGAAGGCATGTTTGCGGACATGCAGTCCATGCTGCGGGAATCCTTCCGCT